>JBIKMK010000147.1:0-8391 GCA_044359315.1 Bryobacteraceae bacterium
CTGCGGAGAGGTGCCTGAGTGGTCGAAAGGAGCGGTTTGCTAAACCGTCGTACTGCCTTAAAGCGGTACCGCGGGTTCGAATCCCGCCCTCTCCGCCATTTCCCTCCAGCAGTTTTTCCTGCCTCATTCAGGTAATGCTCCCGACCTTTGGCCGCGATCTTCGCCATCGCGCAATGCGTGTGTTTCCACCTGTGCTGACGGGACAATAAAAGTGACAGACAATAGTGAAGTATGAGCGCTACGTCGGCCTCGCTGCCTGAACTGATTCCCTCGGAAGAGGAAGTACGGAAGATCCTGGAAGAAACGGGGGCCTTACGGTACGGGCACTTTCGTTACCCGAACGGGCTCTATTCAAACCTCTACCTCCAGGTGGCGCACGCCATGCGGCACTACAAGACCGCCAAGCGCTTAAGTGTCGCCCTGAGCCGGAAGCTGCGCCAGAACAAGGAGATCCGGGCGATCATCCCGCAGTTGTCGGTGGTCTCACCCGCCACGGGCGGCTTGGCGATTGCCTACGGCATCGTCGAGGCCTTGGGTGCCAATCAGGTCTATTGGGCCGAAGAGGACATTGAACACAAACCGCAGCGGTTCCGGCAGTTCATCCACCCGGAGCCCGGCGAGAAGATTCTCATTGTGGCACGAAGATCCAGAAGATGTTGGGGCTGTTGGAACAGTACCGGGCGCAGGTGATGGGTATCGCCGTGATGGTCTATCAGCCGACGCCGCTGACGCCCAAGTTTGATGGGCTGCCGCTCTACTACCTGGCCAAGCTGGACGCGATGTACTTCCAGAGCGAAGAAGAGGTTCAGCTCAAGGATGGCGAAGAAGTGGTAGAGCTCTGGCAGTAAGGCCGCACTTGGCAAGCGTAAAGCAAGAAGGGCTGCCCGGTTAGGCAGCCCTCCCCCAATTTTCAATTGCTCTCGCTCCGGTGGGGCGAGCCCTGGCCGTCCTACGCGGCCTTCAAAATCTCCCGCAGCCGCTTGGCCACGATCTGCGCTTCACCCGGCTCCAGCATCCACACGCCGATCACCAGCTGTTCCTTGTTCGACGAGGGATTCACTTCAATCGACGGCTCGCCTTCCTTCAGCTTCTTCACCACGTCGGCCACGGAAATCTTCACCTTGCTCTGATCCCACTTGATGCGGGCGTGCGGCACGGCGTTGGCGATCTCAAACTGGATCTGTTCAGTGGATACGCTGGGGATGCTGCCCACCGAATCGCCGATCAGCTTGACGCGCTTTTCCCACTCTTTCCAGTCGGCGGCATGGTCGCGCTTGAGGTAGCTCTCAATCGTCACCATCATCGAAAGCAGCTCTTCTTTGTTGACCTTCATGCCGCGCCCAATCGCGTCGGAGTTGGGCCAGCCGTTCAAGCGGGCGGCGGCGATCAGGTCCTTGGAGCCCAGCAGGATGCCGGCGGACTGCGGTCCGCGCATGCCCTTGCCACCCGAGAACGTCACCAGGTCGAAGCCCATCTTCACCCACTTGGTCAAGTTGCCCACGGGCGGTACGTCAGCCGAGGCGTCATTGAAGGTGGGGATCTTGTGCTTCTTGCCGAGCGCGACAAACTGTTCGTCTTTGATCTGGCCGACGTTGTTGTTGGCGTTGAAGAACAGCATCATCGCGGTGTTGGGGTTGACGGCGCGCTCCAGGTCGGCCACGGTTTCCACTTCCACCATCTTGATGCCGCAGTTGCGCACGGCATGGTCGTAGCCGTAGCGGTGGCTCTTCTGGACGATCACTTCGGTCTTCATGCCGGTGATGTCGGGCAGCTGCTGCACCTTCTTGTTATCCATGCCGGTCAGGCACGCCGCGGTGCCGACGGTCAGGGCGGCGGCTGCGCCGCTGGTGATCATGCAAGCTTCAGCGCCAAGCATTTCGGCAATCTTCTTGCCGCAGGCGTCGTGCAGTTCGTTCAGACGGACAAAGGTCTTGGAGGCATATTCATAGGCCGCCACCACTTCCGGCAACATCAGCGATGCGGTCAAGGTGGTGTAGGTGCCGGCGGCGTTGATGAACGGCTTGACGCCCAGCTCCTTGAAATAGTCACGGGTGGGAAGAGACTTGGCGGCACGGGCGGAAGCCGGAGCCAGGGCACCTACCGCAGCGGCACCCTTCAAGAAGTTGCGTCGATTTGACATGAAGAAAGAATATCAATCTTTCCTGTGCTGGTGGCCGGGCGGAACAACGGAGGGCTTAGGCTTGCTTGCCCCAAGGCAGGCCGGACCATTTGCGGAGGATCAATTCCACCACGTTGAACAGGATGGCGGCGATGATCAAGCCGGGCCACAGTTGCAGTGTACTCAAGACACTGCGGCCCCCAGAGTTGAAGACCGTGCCGGGTTCCGGGTTGAAGCGGCCGCCGGTGTAGGTGGCGATCTGTTTCAGCAGCGCCTCATTGGCACCGTATTCGGTTAGCTCACGCTCTTCGCGGTAGAAGCCCGTTTCCGGGAAGGCGGCGGTTTCCACCAGGGGGCGGATGCGGAACAAACCTTGCCGGGCGTCAATGTGGACCCGGCCCCGATAGGCTCCGGCGGCCACCTTCTGCACGGGGACAGGCTGCTGGAACCCGCCCGGACCAAAGGCATAGATGCCAGGAATGGCCGTGGGTTCCGCAACGTGCCGGCCCAGGCGATAATCCACCACCAGGTCGCGTGTGGCTGGGTCGTACTGGACGCCCACCTCACCTGCGCCGGCGTGCGGCAGCAGATCGCGCAGGATGTTGGCCCAAAAGCGGTCAAACCCCGGCCAGCCCACCCAGGCCTCCGCCCAACGAGCTTTGGCGTCGGAGGTAAAGATAGCGGAGCGGCCCAAGCCAAACTGCCAGCGGACCAGCAGCGGATCCTTCTGGTCAGGCTGTTGCCCGGGTACATTCAAGATGGTTTCGGCGGTGGGCTTGGAGGCGAACTTCACGTAGCCGCGCAGCGCCGGAGCTTTGGCCAGATCGACGCCATCAAGAATCTCCACTTGCTTGGCGATCAGCGGCGTGATCGCCTTCTCAATCGCGGTGGACCCGGTGTGTTCCATCACGTCCCGGAGCAGGATCTGTTCCAGGCCGGAGGGGTCGTTCAGGAAGTACGGCTTGCCTTTGGAGAGCGTCGCGATGCGCTCCAGATAAGCGCGGTTGACGTCCTGGCCCAGGCCGACGGTAGAGATCGTAATCTTCTGCTGCTGCGCTTCACGCGCCACCGAAATCGAATCGCCTTCTTCGGAGATACCGTCGGTCAGCAGCACGATGTGCTTAAACGTCGCCTTGGCCGGCACGGCCTTGCGGAAAGCTTCGCTCAGGGCGGGGGCGATCTGGGTGCCACCGTCTGGCGTGATGCCCGCCACCAGGCGCTTGATCAGCGTGCGGTCTTCGGCCTTGCGGATGGGTACCGCCCATTGGAAGCTGTTGTCGAAGATCAGCACACCCACCAGGTCCACCGGGCGCAGGTTCTCGATCACGCCGATGGCGGCCAAGCGGGCCAGTTCCATCTTGCGGCCTTCCATCGAAGACGATTTGTCGATGATCAGCACCACGCAAGTACCCTCAGGCGTCTTGGGCGGAGCCAGCTTCGCGGGCAGCGCGCGCTCCAGCGGATCTTCGGGAGTGCCGGGCTTCTTTTCAACGTAGACGTTGCGTTCGCCGCCAATCACCACCATGCCGCCGCCCTGCTTGACGTAGTTCTCTACCGCCAGCTTAGTGACGGGTTGCATGGCTTCCAGGTCCTGGTTGTTCAGCACCAGCATCTGCGTGTTGGCCAGCATCGCTTCATTAAACTGTGGGGCTTTGGTGACGTCGAACTGGCCCGCCTCGATGGTCCGCATCAAGTGCACGTCAGTGCCGTCGGGGTCTTGCGAAACGTAGAGCAGCTTGGGCCGGCGCAAGGTGATGGCGCGGGCAAACTCGACTTCGCCCAGGTCACCGGCACGGAGCTTGCCGCCCATCATGATCGCCCCGGCGACGGACATGGCGGCTTGGGCGCGGACAAAGTTCTCGCCGGCTTCCAGCGACACATTCGATACCGCCAGCCGCTGACCTTCCGCCATGATCTCCAGTTCGCCCGTGGCCTTGCGCGGGCTCATCACGCGCAGCTCAATCGCAAAGCGCTCACCCGCGAAAGCGATGGTGGGCATGTTGACGGCTTCCAGGCGCAACGACGGGCGCGTGCGGCCGCTGAGCGGGTAGACGTCCACCGGAATTCCCAATTCCTTGGCCTGCCAGGCGGCGCGCGTCACGCTGCCCTGATTTTCGCGGCCATCGGACATCAGCACAATACGCGGAATCATGGACTCCGGCAGCGTGGCACTCGCTTCTCGAATCGCGGACTCGAGATCCGTGCCTTGTCCCAGTTCACCCGCCGTGTACTGCAGCTTCCAGTTGCCGGACCGTTCCGCCGTCACCGCCGGGCGCGTCGAGCGGGCAAACGGCACGATCCGCATCCAGTGGCGGCCCCGCGCGCTTTCCAGCTTGTCGGCGATCTCGGAGGCCTTCTTCAGGTCGGCCGCCGAGACGCTGGCCGAAGTATCCACCAGCACCGCCACCGCGGATTTGGTTTCCGAGACGCTCATCCGCGGCTCCGCTAAAGCCAGCAGGATTGCCATCAACGACAGTGCCTTCAGTGCCAGGCCAATCGTCTGCTTGGCATCGAGCGCGGTGCGCCGCCAGGTCCACCAGCCCCACGCCAGCGGGACCAGCGAAACTAGCAACAGCCAGGGGCGTTCAAAGGTCATGAAGCCTTCCTCAATGCCGGTTCGACCGGACGGGTTCCCGCGCGGAACAGGCGCCGGGCGCGGCCAAACATGATCCATTCCGCGATCAGCCCGGCCCCACCCAGCAACGCCAGCCATTGCCAAAGATCCCGGGCCACCGGCGAGGATTCCAGGGCCGCCGGCACGCCGCTAACCGCCTTGGGCGGGGCTTTCCACGTGCCCGCCGCGATGTCCGGCAGCGTCAGTGAATAGACATGTTCCTGCTTGCCATCATTCACGCGCACCACCCCGGGCGATCCGCTGAAGAACCGCAGCGTCTGTCCTTCAATCGTGAACGGCACCGCTCGGCCGCCATCCATCGTCACTTTGACACTGCCGGGCGCGGGTTCCTGGTCGAGCGTCAGCGTTTGGCCTCCCGCCGATCCCGCATTCAGCTCCCAACGCAGAAAGACTTCGGGCGACAGCCAGTGGAGGATGTTGGCAAAAAGCAGCGGCGTGGCCAGCTCAAACTTCAACGGTGACCGCATGGGATGGAAACCCAGCGCCACGAGACGCGCCGAAGGACGGGCGATCGCGGCGGCTCCGCCGGCCACTTCCGCGATCACCAGATCGCCCGGCTTGGTCGTGAACAGGGAAACTTCATCCAGCTTGATGTCGCGCGTGTGCAGGCCCGCACCGATCGCGTTGTCATTGCGCCAGCGCGTGAGCGTGGCACTCTGTTTGGTGGAAGCGACGGCCACCGGGGTTCCGTTGCGGGGCGGACTGATCCAGATCGCCGCAGCCTTGGTGGGCGGGGCGGCTGCAAAACGGTCCAGCACCACCACCGCGGCATCGGTGGTGGGTGAATACTCCGCCGTGGGCCGGTAGCTGGTGTCAAAGCGGGGATGGCCGGAAAACACGGGCTTCAGCAGGTCCGGCTCATTCGAATAGACCGTCACCTTCACCGCGTTCTGGGAGGGAATCTCGATGACGGCACGGTCATCATCCGGGAAGTTGTCGCTCACCTGGATGCGCGTTTCCAGCAACCCGGCGGCCTGCGTGCGCAGGTCGAGCGTGAAGCTCTGCTCACTGTTGGGGGCAATGGTCAACTGGCGCTGACCAGCCAAGCCGCCGCCGAACAGCACCACCACCGGCACCAGCCGCAACCGTGCGCCGTCATTGCGCACCGTCCCATAAACCTCCCACACCTTCTCATCGTTGGGCGAACGCCGCAGCCCGATCTTGCGGAGGCCGACATTCTCCACCGTGCCCTTCACGGGCAGCACCCGGAGGTTGGTGACGGAGTTGGCGAAGCCGTCATCTTCATCACTGATGCGGCCCGCGCCGGCATACACGATCTCACCCGCGCGGTGATCCTGAACTTGCTGCGCTTGTTTGGCGAAGCGTAACGCGTCGCCCATGCGCAAGGAACCGGCCGCTGGTTGGGTCAGCGAGATCGCTTCATCCACCACGGCCAGGTTCGACTCAAAAGCGGTGGCGGCGGTGGACAACGTGTCGGCCCGCACCAGCATCACGCGGTCGCCCTTGGGCACGGCCTTCAGCCAGGCCTTGGCGGCCACGCGGGATTGGTCCATCAACCGGCCTTGTGGCACGCGCGCGTTCATGATCGCCGACGTGTCCAGGATCAGGACGTGATCCCGGGTGCGCTGAAAAGGTGACCCCCACCGCAGTTGCGCCAGGGCCAGCAGCAGGCACAGCAAGCTGAGGATCTGTAGCAGCAGCGACCACGGCTGTTGGATCTTGCGCCGGTGCTGCATCTCACTGGGCGCATCGGAGTGGGTCCAGAAACGTAGCGTGGCCACCCGGTGTTTGTGGCGGGTCCGGTCCAGCAGGTAAAGGGCGGCGACGACGCCGGAGACGCCCGCAAACAGCGCCATAAACTCGACCAGCGACAAGTTGAACAGGAACATTAGGCGACGCCTCGCGATCTCACCATCGGCCCGAACACGGCGTCTTCCACCGGCATGGAAGTGGACAGGCCCACATAGCGCCCGCTGTTGCGCAAGGCCAGCAGGCGTAGCTTGTCGGAATACTCGTCAAACGACCGGGTGTAGCGCTCGCGAGCCTCTTCATCAAAAGAGATCTGCAGGTGCCCGCCCGATTCGGCGTCTACCAGATCCAGTTCGCCATCCCACGGGGGCGTGCGGTCTTCTTCTGACCAGACCTGGATCAACGACAGTTCATGCCCGAAGTCGGCCAGATACTGCAACGGCTTCTCGACGTCGGCGTCATCCAAGAAATCAGAGACGACAATCACCAACCCACGCTGCGAGTATTCGCCGATGAAGGACCGGCAGACCTTCATCAGATTGGTGGGCCCGCCAGCGGGCAGGGCAGTGAGGTAGTCAACCACCGGAGAAAAGCGGTGCCGGCCGCCGCCGGAGGTGGAGGATTCGAGCAACCGGTCGTTGAAGGGCTGAATCTGGATCGTGTCCAGCCGGACCAGGCCGACATAGGCCAACGCCGCGGTCAACCGGCGGGCGTAGTCGAACTTCGACGTGCCGTTCTGGCCCAGCGTCATCGAGTCGCTGACGTCCAGCATCAACCGCACCGGGACGCGCGGCTCAATCTGGAACATCTTCAGGAACATCTTCTCCAGCCGCATGTAAGCGCGCCAGTTGACGGCCCGCAGGTCGTCTCCCTGGTGGAAGTTCCGGTGGTCCAGAAACTCCTGGCCGGGGCCGGAAAATCGCGAGGCGTTATGTCCGCCCACGAGTCCGGGAAACGACTTGGCCCAGTGAATGGTCAGCCGTTCCAACCGTTCCAAAAAGGCCCGGTCAATGAGTGGCGAAGCTGCGCGACCGGCGGCCATGTCGCTTTACTTGGCCGTCGGAATGCTGGCGATGATCTGGTCGAGCACGGTCTCCGGCGTCTGGCCGTCGGCGTGGGCATCGAAGTTCAAGATGATGCGGTGGCGCAGCACGCCTTTGGCGACGTCGCGCACCTCATCGGTGGATAGCTGGAAGCGACCACGCATCAGGGCCAGGACGCGGCCGCATTCGATCAGGGCTTGCGCGCCCCGCGGACTGCTGCCATAACGGACGTACTTGGTCGTCGCAGCATGCGCCGTGGGCGTGGTGGGCTGCGTCGCCATCACCAGATCGACGGCGTAGGCGCGCACATGCGGAGCCACCAGGACGTCGCGGCACACCTTGCGTAGTTCGAGAATGCCTTCGCGATCGATCTGCGTTTCCAGGTTCTGCTCTTCGCGCTGGATGGTGAACTCGACGATACGGTCCAGGTCGGCCCGGTTGGGGTACTGGACCAGGATCTTCATCAGGAAGCGATCAAGCTGCGCTTCAGGCAGCGGGTAGGTGCCTTCCATCTCGATCGGATTCTGCGTCGCCATTACCAGGAACGGGCTTTCCAGATGATGGGTGGTGACACCACTGGTCACCGTGCGTTCCTGCATCGCCTCCAGCAGCGCGGACTGCGTCTTGGGTGTGGCGCGGTTGATTTCGTCCGCCAGCACGAGGTTCGAGAAAATCGGCCCCGCCTGGAAGCGGAGCGACTTGCCGCCACGGTCATCAGTTTCCATGATCATGCTGCCGACGATGTCGGCGGGCATCAGATCCGGGGTGAATTGGATGCGGGAATACCTCAAATGGAGCACGCGGGACAGGGTCCGCAACAGCGTCGTCTTGCCCAGGCCCGGCACGCCCTCCAACAGGACGTGACCTCCGGCGAGCAGGCAGAT
>JBIKMK010000148.1:0-8383 GCA_044359315.1 Bryobacteraceae bacterium
CTTTGAGACCTTCACGCGCAACACCATGGACATCTCCGCGCTGCCCGTGTTGAAGAAGCTGTCGCATCTGCCCACCGTGGCCGACCCGTCACACGGCACCGGCCGCCGCGATATGGTACTGCCGATGGCCCGCGCCAGTGTCGCCGCCGGAGCCGACGCCCTGATCGTCGAAATGCACAACGACCCGAACAAGGCGTTGTCCGACGGCGCGCAATCGCTCTACCCCGAGCAGTTCGCCGAGATGGTGGGCCAGTGCCGCATCATCGCCTCAGCGATTGGCCGGACGATCTAGCGCGTAAGGCTGGTTCCTCTGAACTCCGTAGCCATTGTCGGCGTTGGCTTGATTGGGGGCTCCTTTGCGCGAGCCCTCCGTCAGGCTGGTTTTTCGGGTGACATCGTCGGCGTCAGCTCTCCCGCCACCATTGAGAAGGCCACCGGTGTAGTGGATCGCGGCGTCAGCTTGGAAGAGGCCGCCGCGTGTGACCTGCTGTTCCTCGCCCAGCCCATCTCGGGCATCATCGAAACGCTGGGCCGCCTGCGGACCAATGCTCTCGTCACCGATGCCGGGTCCACGAAGCGGGCCATCTGCCAGGCCGCGGCGCATTTGCCCAACTTCCTGGGAGGCCACCCGATGGCCGGCAAGGAAGTCAGCGGTGTCGAAAACTCCGATGCGGACCTGTTCCGCGGACGGCCGTGGATTCTCACTTCCACCCCGCCGCCCGAGTTCCGCGAGTGGCTGGAGCGGATCGGCGCCCGAGTGCTTGTGCTCAGCGCCGAAGAGCACGACCACCTGGTCGCGCTTTCCTCACACGTCCCGCAGTTGATCTCAAACGCCATCGCCAAAGTCTCCAAGCCCGCCCGCGCTGTCTCCGGGCCGGGTCTCGAATCGATGACGCGACTGTCGCGCAGTTCATTTCCACTGTGGCGCGACATTATCGCCACCAATCGCGACGAGATCGGCGCGGCACTGGATGATTACATCGCCGCCATCCAGGCGCAGCGCGATGCCCTGGGCCGCGGTGATGATGAAGCGCTGTTCGACCACCGCGACCGATAACGCTGCGGTCTGCTAGCGCCGCGTCACCACCATCGAACGCGTCCCGATGTTCCCGGCAGCGTCCCGGGCCCGAATCGTGACCGTGTTCACCCCCACCATCAGCGGGATCATCGCTCTCCAGTTGGACGTCCCTTGAGCCGTCCCAGCGCCGCCGGTTGAGGTCTGCCATGTGACTTCCGTCACCGCCACGTTGTCGGACGCCACCCCGGTAGCAATCAATGCGCTGGACGTAGACGCCACCGCTGACGAACCCGGCGTCTGGATGATCAGGCTGGGAGCCGTCGTGTCTGTCGGCCTGAAGTTCACGGATACTGTACGCGAGATCGTCCCGCCGCCGGTCGCCACCGCAGTCACCGTGATCACATTGTCCCCACTCAGCAGCGGCACGGTGGCGGACCAGTTGGTGGTGCCCGAAGCTGTTCCGCTGCCACCCCGCGCATTCGTCCACGTAACACGCGCAATGCCCGAAGAATGCGCCGCCGTCCCCGCCACCGCCACCGTGTTTGAACTCACTTGACGGCCCGCGGTCGGAGCCACAATGTTCAGCGTCACCGGCGTCCCGGAAGCCAGGTAAGTCACCACAATCGACTTCGCCGTTGTTCCGCCCGAAGTACCCACAGCGGTGACGGAGATCCGATTCTCACCCGCCTGCAAAGGGATGGCCGCTGACCAGGATGTCGTACCCGTCGCGGTTCCACTGCCGCCACGGGCATTTACCCAGGTGACGCGAGCGATCCCGCCGGTGTGCGCAGCAGTACCGGAAACGGCTACCGAGGCGGTGGTGACTGTGCTGACGACCGGATTGGTGATATTGAGGGCCACTGGCGTCTCAGGAGCCTTCAACGTCACCGTCATGACTTGACTGGCGGAGGTGCCGGCGGTGGCCAACGCCGTCACTGTGATCTGGTTGTCCCCGGTCTGCAGCGGAACCAGGGTGTTCCAGGTGGTGGTCCCGGTGGCCATGCCGCTGCCGCCACGGGCGTTGACCCAAGTCACCCTCGTGATGCCGGAGGCGTGGGAAGCGGTTCCCCGGATCATAGCCGCCGGGCTGGCCGCCGTCCCGCTGGAAGTGGCACTGTCCACTTTGATCACCGGATTGGTCCCCGGCGTTGCCGGCGGCGCGGGTGTTCCGCCTTCCGTACGGGTGGCGTACATCGTCCGGATAGCGGCGACGTCTCCCGCCGAAAGCGCCGTTGCGCGGCGGTAGTAGGGGTACATCACATCGCCGGTGGCATCAGAATGCCCCAACCCCAGCGCGTGACCCAGTTCATGCAGGACCACCGAGAACACATCGATACCGGCTCCCCCGAACTGCCAGTTCTCGTCATCATCAAAGTAGAGATCACCAGCGGCCGGCTCCGGATTGGGCGGCGACGGATAGTACGCGTAAGCCAGCGTTCGTCCCGGCCCGTCAAACGGCTGGGGCACCCCAGTGGAACCACGCCCAAACCGGAACGCCAGCGTCCGCGGCGCAGCCAGATTCGTGCCTTCCGTGAACGTCACCTGGATGAACTTGGCCCATTCATCCAGCGCACGCCGCGACTCGGCTTTCACGCGGGTGTTGTCTACCTTGGCGCTCAACGTCCCAAAGCCGTACTGCAGCGTCGTCGGCACGCGGCCCGGAGCCCAGCCATCGCCCACGCGGTTCACCTGCTGCCCGGCGGCCAGACCCGACCCGGTCAACGCACCGGAGCAAACATGCACCTGCGAGCCATCCGTCAGGTCCGTGCTAGCCGGAAAGATGTACGCCACTTCATCCCATTCCGCCAGTTCGATCAACTGCTCCGGCGTGGCTTCAACCAGATAATGCTCATTCAGCAGTTGTGGATGAGAGAGGATGCGAACGCGCGCCGCATCCAAAATCCGGGCCGCCGAAGCGGCATCCAGATCCAGATGAAATTGAACGAGGAAGGGGTCCGGCTGGCGAAACGGCCGCAGCAAGTCCCCCTCTGGTCGCGCGGCGGTGAGATCAATCTCCGGTGAGAGCTTGTCGTCCGCCGTCATTTGCTCGGCCTGAACCAGGTCGAGCCCTCCGAGATCAATATCCTGGGGCGCCACAATGATCAACCCCGTATCCGGCACCTCGGCCACCACGCGCGCCCCACGCGCCTTCAGCTCCGACAGGTCATCAATCGTGGGCCGGGCGGAAAACTCCACCAAGCGGTACTGCCGCTGTTCGTCCAGTGTCCGCCGCGTAAAGACCCGCGGCGCTCCATCATCTCCAGTCAGGCGTGCAGTCTCAGACCGCTTCTTGAGATGCAGCAGGGACTGGGCTTCGCCTTCCGCTGTCGCCAGCAGAGCAAAGCCCAGCACCCACGCGATCGCTCGCAGGGGGCGTTGGTACATGGATTTCCTTTGAAAGGGGCTTATCGATGCACCATCCGGCGGCTTGAGTGAAAAGTTACCCTATTCGCTGCCTGGGGGTATTCCTATCCTTTCCGAGCTAATGATGGCGGAAACACCAATCCTTAGGGAGAACCGAATGCTCGCCCTCAGGCTGAGCCAGGACCATAACCAATTCAGAATGAATAAATTACAGATCTACGGAAAACTTCCCCAGTGCGACAGACGGATGACACGGCATCCTGCCGATACTGTCAGTTGAGGTAGTGCCGGAATGATTGCGCTCGCGCTTTGCGCGCTGTTGGCCCAAAGCCCTCCACCGGAGGCCATGCTGGAGACAGTGGTGGCCGAGTTGGTGAATGAGTACCGCGAATCGGCCGGTTTCGCCCGGTTGCGGCTGGATGAGGGAGTCAGCGCCATCGCCCGGGAACATAGCCGCCGAATGGCGTCCGGAAGAATTCCCCTCGGCCATGACGGGTTCCGTTTACGGGTGCAAGCGACACGGCTGGCGATCGGACCGGTCAGCCGGATCTCAGAGAACACCGCCCGCAACCGCGGCTATGACGACCCTGCTCAACGAGCGTTTGACGGCTGGGTGACCAGCTCCACGCATCGCAAGAATCTCGATGGCAACTTCCTGCTCACGGGTGTCGGCATCGCGCGCTCCCCGCGCGGCGAATACTTCCTCACCCAGATCTTCGTCGCTCCGCGCGTTAAGGCAACGACGCCGCCGGTGCCCCCGCCCGCACACCCGGCTTCCGCGCCGCTTCCACGTCCGTAACCAGTTGCCGCACCACCTTATCCGCCACATCCGCCGCTGAGCCCTTAAACTTGGCCCCGGAGGATTCCTTGGTGGTGGACCAGATGAGGTCTCCATCGCGGTTCACCAGGCGGATGGAAGCCGTCGCCTCGTGCTTGCGTTCCATCGTCCGCTGAGCCTCAGTCTGCCCGATGCCGACGCTGGCCAGCGTGTCGGACCGGTTGCCCCGCCCCGCGCGGCCGCTATAGTCGCCCTCTCGAGTACCGAGAAACGCCCGAGCATTGATGCCATCCCGCGATTCCCGCGTTTCATTGAACACCGCATCATCAGCCGCGCCGCGGATGAAGGCGTCGGCGCGCTCCGGATTCTCCGTGATCACCCACAGCCGTGCCGTCTGCAGCGTCGCCATCAGGATGTCCCGCAGTTGGTCGGCAGCTTCCCCGCCCGTCAATTTGTCCACGAAGATGCGCCGGACCTTGGGCAGTTGCGCCGCCACTTCCTCTGGATCCGTCAGCATCGGCTTGGCTGCTGGAAGCTCCGCCGCGGCAGGCGCGGGCGCTTGCGCTGGCACATTCAGCACGCTGCCCAACGCCAGCATCGCCAGCATGACCAACCGCCGCTGCTCATGAAATGGGGCCGTCACATCTTCCTCGCTTCGTCATCCTGATAACTCACCCGCAAGCCAGTCCGAGCCTCCAGACTGGCCAGCATGCCCCGCACATTCTTCTTGGCCACCCGCAGCACCACCGCCTGTTGCTGCCCTTGCGCGTCCGTGTAGCCCAGGGTGAGAAAGTGTTTGCGGGACTTGTTCAGGAGGAACAGCGGCGAGATCAGAATCGCGGCGGCGATCTGGCGGTTCACCTTCTGGCCGTATTCGATCTGGTTCACTTGGCGCCACGGGACACGCACCTGGCCAATCTCCAGTTCGCTCGCGCCGCCCCACTGCAGACTGACATCACGGCCAGACTTCAGATTCAGGGTGCCGCCGACATACTCCACCTTGGCCCCGCTTTCCGCTGTCGCCGCGCTCAGCAGGGCGCAAAACAGGAGCGTAACCGGAATAACCACTGCTCGCATGGGGATTCTCCTGGAGCTAGAGTGCGGCCAGCCCGCCAACATTCTCACTAGAATTAGAACAACCTTCATGTCCCGGCCTGTCCTTAGCGATCAACTCGAATCGAACATCCCCGGGCTCTACGTCGCCGGAGACCTGGCTGGTGCCCCGGTCGTCAAGCTGGCCATGGAGCAGGGCTACCATGTGGCCACGCGGATCGCGCAGGAGTTAGGCGCACCCGGCGGTGGTCTGGACGTCCTGATCGCCGGGGCGGGAGCGGCGGGGCTCAATGCGGCGCTCGAATTGCAATCGCGCGGCTTCCGGACCTTGATTGTCGAGAAGGCCGCCATCGCCTCCACCATCGAAGACTTCCCGGAAGGCAAATGGATCTACGATGAGCCCGTGTCGCGCCCGGTGGCCGGTCAGTTGTGGCTGAAAGAGTCCACCAAGGAGGACCTGCTGGACCACTGGCGTCAAGCCGCCGCCAAGCTCGACATCAAGACCGTCGAAGCAGTCACCGCCGTCGCCCAAATCGCGACCGGTTTGCGTGTCACCACCACCGCCAGCACGTACGAATGCCGCCGCATGATCCTCGCAACCGGGCAGCGCGGCCACCCCCGCTGGCTGGGCGTCCCGGGTGAGGATCTGCCGGAAGTGCACCACCGGCTCTATTCGCCCAAGCACTACCAGGGCGAGCGCATCCTAGTGGTGGGCGGAGGCAATAGTGCGGTGGAGGCAGCGCTGGTGCTGGCCGAACAGAACCAAGTAACGCTTTGCCACCGCGGCCCGGAGTTCAGCCGCGTGTTTCAAGCCAACGCCCAGCGGCTGAAGCAGGCCGAAGCCAGCGGCCGGATTGAGGTCCGGCGGTCCACCGAAGTGAAGAGTTTCGCCCCCGGTGCGGCTCAGCTATCGAGCGGCAGCCTCCCGATGGACCGCGCCTTCGTGCTGATTGGCGCCGAGGCACCGGCCGGATTCTTGAAGTCGCTCGGCCTGAAGCTGGAAGCGGAATGGACCTGGACCCGCGCGCTCTGGCTGCTGCTCTCGATCCTGATCAGCTACACCATCTACGGCGTCAAGCAGGGCCCGGGGCAGGAGTTTTGGCCCTTCCGCGGCTGGGGCTATCAGGCGCTGAGCTTCTTCGATAAAGGCTGGAGCTTCTGGTACACCGTGCTCTACACCGGGCTGATGACCGTCTTTGGCGCGCAGGCGATGAAGCGCTGGGGCTTCGACAAAAAGGACCGCTTCCAGATCGCCCGTTACGCCTCCCTGATCGGCTTCCAGTGGATCTTCTTCTTCCTGATCCCCGAGTTTCTGTTCGCCTGGGCGGTGAAGTATCAGTGGGTAGGCGAGGCTCTCGCCCAGGACCCCAACTTTGCCCAGAACGCCTGGCGCAGCTATGGGCTGGTCTACGCTTGGCCGCTGTTCTTCTACACCTTCTTCGGTGCGCCGCATCAGGTGTGGGTGGTGTGGGGCGCGACGCTCAGCTTTGTCATCATCCCGTTGCTGGTGCTGTTCCACGGCAAGCGCTACTGCACCTGGATCTGCGGCTGCGGCGGGTTGGCGGAGACGTTTGGCGACCGGTGGCGGCACCTGGCCCCCAAAGGCTCCGCCGCCATCAACTGGGAGCGGATGAACATCATCGTCCTGGTGGCCGCTGCTGTCATCACCGTGCTGATGCTGGGGCGCGACGTGGTCCATGCCTTCGCCAAGCCCGCCGATTGGGGCATCGTCTGGTACCGGTTGATTGTCGACACCTGGCTGGTGGGCATCGTGCCCGTTGCGCTCTACCCTTTCTTTGGCGGCAAGATCTGGTGCCGCTACTGGTGCCCGCTGGCCAAACTGATGGAGCTGTTCGCCAAGGCCTTCACCTGGGCGCGATGGTCGCGCTTTGCGATCCATGCCGACGACAAGTGCATCGCTTGCGGCGAATGCACGCGCTACTGCCAGGTGGGCATTGACGTGATGCAGTTTGCGCTGAAACAGCAGGAGCTGAACAATGCCAATTCATCCTGTATCGGCTGCGGCATCTGCGTCACCGCCTGTCCCATGGGAGTATTGAGTTTTGGGCCGGTGGGGGCAACTTCCGCAACGAAACTGGTCCAGATCACATCAAAGAATTGACACATGTTTGGATTCGACTCAAAGCAGCAGGATGAACTGGTACTTGGCCCCGCGGACGCCCCGGCAGACGCGATTGTCAGCCCCGACACCCATCGCGCCAACCGGATTCCGCCCGGCCAGACGCGGACGAAAAAGTGGCCCGTCCTGGATGCCTCCGGCACTCCGGCCTTGAAACTGGACGATTGGCGTCTCGAAATTGACGGCCTGGTGAACAAGCCGCTCAAGTTCACCTGGGCTGAGTTTCTGGCGCTGCCGCGTGTCAAGGTTTTCGCCGATTTCCACTGCGTCACGCGCTGGTCCCGTTTGGGCAACGTCTGGGAAGGCGTGGCGACCCGGCACTTGATCGAACTGGCCGGCGGCTTCAAGCCCGAAGCCAAGTTTGTGGTGGCCCATGGGTACGACTATGGCTGGTCCACCAACCTGCCGCTGGAGCACTTTTTGGCCGAAGATGCCTTGGTGACCATCAAGCACGACGGCGAAGACCTGACCCCGGAGCATGGCGGCCCGGCCCGGCTGATGGTGCCGCAGCTCTACGCCTGGAAGAGTGCCAAATGGCTGGGCGCGCTGGAACTGGTGGAGAAAGACCGCGCCGGCTTCTGGGAACGCAACGGCTATCACATGCTGGGCGACCCCTGGAAGGAGCAACGCTTTGGCCTCCCTTACTAGCCGGCGGCTGTGGCTGGGCGGCGGCGTGTTGACCGTCGGTGCGGGCATTGCGGCCTTCCGCACGATGCCAAACTTCTTTTGGAAGCAATTGCAGGAGGATATGTCGCGCGATCCGATTCCAGCCCCCCACACGCCCAACCCCGCCCTCTGGCCGGATACCGGGCTCCATGCCGCCTGGTTGGGACACTCGACGGTGCTGCTGAAGGTGGATGGCTTCACCATCATCACCGACCCGGTTTTCCACACCCGGATTGGCGTGGACTTGAAGGTGGCCACCGTGGGCATGAAACGCCTGGTGGCGGCGGCGCTGCCCATTGAGAAGCTGCCGAAAATTGACTTGATCGTCTCCTCGCACGCACACATGGATCACCTCGATCTGAAG
>JBIKMK010000149.1:0-8322 GCA_044359315.1 Bryobacteraceae bacterium
AGAATACCCAGGCCGGGCATGCCGGTTTTGGCCACGCCGATATTGAAGGCACAGAAAATGGCCAGCACCCAGCGCCAGGTGGGAAAGTCAGGAAGAACGAACAACTCACTAGGGTAACGCGCCAGCTAGCGGCATAGCGTGGAGCATGCCGGAAACCACCGGCGGGGCAAAACCCGCCGGCGCTCCTGGTTCCATTTAGTTCCGCTAGTTGCGGCGCCGTAACAAAGCCAGCACCACGAAAGCACCACCCACCATGGCCAACGTGGCCGGTTCGGGAGTACCAGGCACAAACGTCGGCTGCAACCCGGTGATCACGTCGTCAATCGCATATACATCCCGAGTGTCGCCGAGAACCCCTTCGAGCACCAGATCAAGCTGGGTGATGGGTGCGCCGAAGGTAGTGAAACCAAAAAACTGGACACCGCCGCCGGGGCCGCCAACCACCGGGAGTGATTGCGTGGTTCCGTTGTTGAACTTGGCATTCAACGAACCGGCAGCCGTTCCCAGACCGGTAAAGTAGGCACCAAAGAACTCGATCGGACTGTTGAACACAAGCGATGCGCCAGCGGTACCCGTATCGAAAATTGGCACGAAGCGCACGAAGGTATTCCCGCCCGGCGTGGTGTTATAGCCCAGCACGGAGGGGAAAGTGGTGTCGGAGGTGACTCCGGCGTCGTTGGGGTTCAGTCCGGTCGTCGCCTCTGTGCCCACCTGATCGATGTGGAAGGTGGTGAAGTTGAGCGTAGCCGCGTAGCCCAGGGGGAGCCCCTCGAAGGTGAGTGTGAAGTAGGCTGGCCCAATGGCCGCCAAGAAGCTGTCGCGCGCCGCGTCAGCCACCGGCCGTGAATCTCCCGGTTCAGCGCCTCCGTCACGCCCTTCGTACGTGACAATCCCGCCGTAGGCCAACCCGCCCAGCGCAAGCAATGAAGTAAACCATCGCATATCTTTATCCTCTACTGCGGGTCTATCACAACCGGGGGCCGAAGTGAAGGGTAGACCCCTTGCCGGCTAGACCCACGGATCGCCCATCCCAGGGTTGCGCGCGGCGACCCTTGAGCTACAATCGAACGAGGAGGTATTCGATGGGTCCGCTGGGCTGGCAAGAGACGGTGTTCATCTTTGTCCTTGCTTTGCTATTGTTCGGCCCTAAAAAGCTGCCCGAACTTGGCAAGACAATCGGCAAGGCTCTCACCGAATTCCGACGCGCGTCAAACGAACTAAAGTCGACGTTTGATCGCGAAATGTCCAATCTGGAAAAGGAAACCGAAGGCGTACGTCAGGCGACGGCCGAAGTGGGCACCGACATTCAAAAGTCGGTCTACGACGGTTCGAGCTATGATTACAACTATTACGAAACCGGCTACGATGGCTATCAGCCCTACGAGTCGGCCTCATCCAGCATATCCACCGAAGGCGCATCCGCAACTCAGGACGCCGTCCCGTTAATTGCAGGCAGTTCTGCTGAGGCCGCTCCGGCCGAAGCTTCCGCGGGCAGCATGGCTGCTCCGGCGGGAGTGGAAGGAACCATCCCGATGTCTACCCCCACGGTGGCATCGAGCGAGCCGGTTCATGTTGAGGCCCTGCCTCTCACCGAAGCACCCAAGCAGAGTGCCGCCTAAGGATAGCGCTCAAAACAAGGCATGTCAGGCGAAGAACAACCGAAGGGCACACCGCCCGAAGGAGGGAGTCCGTCTACTCCCGAGGTGAGCTATCACCAAACGGTAGACGATCCCTATGGCTATGGGTATGACCCCTATGCCGGTGCGTCTTCGCCTGAGGTGTCTTCGAGCGCGTCCGAAGTGCCATCCAGTGTTCCGGCACTCTCCACCCCCGCTGCGCCGCCTCCACCCCCTCCCCCTCCCGCTGCGGATGAAGAGGATGAAGACGACGACGGGATGCTGCGCATGTCGTTTCTGGAGCATCTGGAAGAGCTCCGCAGCCGGCTGATCAAGATTGTCGCGGGCATGGGCGTGGCATTTTTTGGCGCGCTGATTTTCGCACCGCAACTGTGGGATGTCGTCCGCGCCCCGGCGGCGGCGGCCTTAACCCAACTGGGCTTCTCGCCCAATCTGGCGCAGCTGACCCCCATGGATGGCTTCACGACGATTTGGGTGAAGCTGCCGCTGCTGTGTTCAGTGTTTATCGCTTCCCCCTGGGTGCTGTATCAGATCTGGGGCTTTATTGCGCCGGGCCTCTACAAGAAGGAGCGCCGGTGGGCGGCTCCGTTCATCATCGTTTCCGCAGGCCTGTTTATCTCGGGCGGCCTGTTTGCCTACTTTGTGGCCTTCCGCTTCGGCCTGACCTTCCTGTTGGGCGTCGGTAAGGATATCGGCATTACTCCGGTGGTTTCGCTGGTTGAATACTTCGACCTGTTCGTCAACGTGACGCTGGGCCTGGGTCTGTTGTTTGAGATGCCGGTGCTGATCTTCTTCTTGACGCTGCTGCGCATCGTCACCCCCAGCTTCCTGCTCGCCAATTCGCGCTACGCGATCTTGCTCATCACCGTCGCCGCGGCCGTGGTAACGCCGACGCCGGACGTCGTCAACCTGGCCCTATTTGCGGTGCCGATGATCCTGCTGTTCTTCGTCGGCGTGTTTGGCGGCTGGATCCTGACGCTGCACCGCGAAGGCAAGAAGGGTACTATCCGCCTGATCAAGTTGATCGCGCTGGGGCTGGTACTAGCGGCTCTAGGCGGCGTGGCCTTGGCGGTGCTACAGTTCGGGTATCATTTAATCTCGACTTGGCCGTTCCTGACCCGCTAACGAACGGTACAGCAAGACAAAGGCCCGGGCGTGGACCTATATAAGACCATCCGTGAACTTCTCGACGAGCGCAACCGCATCGACTCGTTAATCAACCGTCTGGAGTCCATGCAACACCAGACGGTGGCCGCGCAGGCGCGCAAAGGCCCCCCCAAGCGCCGTGGCCGCAAGCAGATGTCGGAATCAGAGCGAAAAGAAGTTTCCGAGCGGATGCGCAAGTATTGGGAGACGCGGCGCAAGGGTGCCCAGCCTGAGAACGGGCATCTGGCCGCCCCGGGCGAACTAACCGGCACCTAGCTGTGTTGAACCTGTCGGCATAGCCCCATGCGTCAGCTTGGGGCTTGTTCGATAACGCCAAACGGCCCCAACCTGACGCAAGGGGCTGGTCTCAAGTACCGGCTTCACCCATTTCGAGATCAGGCCATGCACCGGCGAAGGGACGAGATCACTGCCCGTCGGCCCGCGCAGTCTACGCCCGCTTGAAAAACCAGAGCCAGAAATACTGCTGGCCAGCGCCATGCCGGTAGCGCGGCTCAAACCCGCACCGTTCCGCCATGGCCACCGCCTCGGCATCCGAGTAAGGCACACCGAGCCACGTATCGTCGGCTGTCGTGGATAGCGTCGCGTCGCCCTGCACTTGGAACTTGAACAGCCGCCCTGGCTTCAGCAGCCGGTTCACCTCGCGCACGTAGCTTTCGATCACTTCGCGGGAGGGGATGTGCTGAAAAACAATCGAGGAGAACGCGAAGTCAAAGCCTGCGCCGGCCGGAATCACCGAGAGGTCCATGCCGTTGTTCTGGTAGACGTGGGCGTTGGGCGTTGAGGAGAGCGCGGCCGTGGCCTGGGCGATCATCTCAGCGGACACGTCGACAGCGTGCACTTCACCGAACAGCTCCGCCAGCGCCCGGGTGACGCGGCCCGCGCCACAGCCAATCTCGAGCACGCGCATCTGCTTCGGGTCAGTCCCCTGACAGATATTGATCATGTCGGTGAGGATCTCCTCACTCACCGTTTGGCGGCCGGAGGCGAAGAATTCTTCGTCGGTCCAGTCTTCTTTCGCCGTCTGGACATAGTAGCGGGCGTTCTCTTTGGCGCGGGCGTCCCAATCGAGACGCATCTTTTCGAGCTGTTCAGCTAAGGTCACTGCCCTTTATTCTACCGTTTGCGGATAAAATCACTTCCATGCGCTTCTTGCTGCCTCTTCTATCCTTTGCCGCCTTCGCCCAACCCAACTTCCAGGGAGGTGCGTCCTCCGCCCCGGGGGGCAAACCGATCGTCGCCAAGATCAAGATCCTCTCGCACGTCGCCGTGCCGATGCGGGATGGCGTCAAGCTCTACGCTGACGTGTATCTGCCTTCAGCACCCGGCAAGTATCCCGCGCTGATCATCCGCACACCGTACGGCGTGCAGCGCGATGGCATGCACGAAGAGGCCGTGCCGTTTGCGCAGAATGGCTTTGCGGTCGTGGTGCAGGACGTGCGCGGGCGCTACGAGTCAGACGGCCAGTGGGATCCGTTCCGCGATGAAGGCCGCGACGGGCATGACACCATTGAGTGGACGGCCAAGCAAGCCTGGTCCAACGGCAAGGTGGGCACCCAGGGCGGCAGCTATCTGGGCCACGTGCAGTGGGGCGCGATCTCCCAGCAGCCCAAGAGCCTGGTTACCGCGGTTCCGCGCGTGGCCTCCACGTCGATCTATCACAACTGGGCGTATTTCGGCGGCGCGTTCCGCTTGAGCTTTAACTACGGCTGGGGCGTGGTGCGCATGCCGCATCGCATCATGCAGCCACAGTACTGGCATGCCTCGGCGACCGCCCCCGAAGAGCTGCGCTACGAGAACATCTTGTGGAATCTGCCGCTGTCGACGATTGACTTGGCCAGTTCCAACACGGCTGTGAAGCACTTCCGCGATTGGGTGAATCACACCAGCTACGACGCCTACTGGAAAGCCATCTCCGACGAAGAGCACTTCGACAAAGTGAACGTCCCGCTCTACACCCAAGGCGGCTGGTTCGACATCTTCCTGGCTGGGACGATCAACGGTTACACCGGCGTCCGCGCCAAGGGCTCAGCAGCCGCGAAGAAGGCGGTGAAGTTGTGGGTGGGCCCCTGGGGCCACGGGCCGTCGCAGAAGTTTGGCGAAGTGGATTTTGGACCCACCGCCAACCGCACGCACCCGGAGCGCGAGATCCGCTGGTACAACCACTATCTGAAGGGCGAGGACAACGGCATCGATCGCGAGCCGCCGGTGGAGATCTTCTACATGGGCGCCAACAAGTGGAAGCACGAACAGGATTGGCCCATCCCCGGCACCAACTTCAAGCCGCTCTACCTGACCAGCAACGGCGGCGCCAACTCCCTGCGCGGCGATGGTGCGTTGAGCTGGGACAAGTCTTCCTCTGCTAAGCCCGACACCTACAGCTATGACCCGATGAACCCCGTCCTGTCGCTGGGCGGCAACAACTGCTGCGGCACTCCGACGCTGGCCGGCCCATATGACCAGCGCCCCGTGGAGCGCCGCGCCGACGTGCTGGTCTATTCGGGCGAGATCCTGAAGGCTCCGGTGGCCATTGCGGGCCCGGTGAAGATGAAGCTGTGGGCGGCCACCGATGGTCCGGATACGGACTGGGTGGTGAAGCTGGTGGACGTCTACCCCAATGGCTACGCCATGAACGTCGCCGAAGGTATCCTCCGCGCCCGCTTCCGCAAGAGCCTCTCGACGCCAGAGCTGCTGACGCCGAACCAGGCTTATGAGTTCGAAGTGGACATGGTGGGCACCGCCAACGTCTTCGGAGTGGGCCACCAGATCCGGGTCGACATTACGTCGAGCCACTTCCCGCAATTCGACCGCAACCTGAACACCGGCGAAGGCCCGGATTCGGCCAAAGTGCGGATCGCCAAGAATACGATCTTCCACTCGGCCGACCGTCCGTCAGCGATCATTTTGCCGGTGGTGCCGCTGCCTTAGATGGCGATAATCTGCGCGGACGGATCCAGTCGACGCAGATCACTCGGATCACTGGTGACGATGGCGGCCCGGCGCTCCCGGGCCAGGATCACGACTGAGGCGTCGATGACATCCGGTGAGCCGGAGGCCCCGCAGAGTTCTCCGCACGCCCGGGCCAGGGGCGGATCCAGTGGGACAATCTCCACTTCCTCGCTCCGCAGGAACCGCGCCAGGTTCACCTGGACGCGACCATCGCGCCAAGCTTGTCCCACCACGCCTGCGGGGACTCGGAAGGTCCGGCCCTGAGCCAGGGCGCGATCGAGCAAAGCGATCATCCGCTTATCGCCGCGATCCAAGGCGATCAGCGCGCCGGCATCCAGCACGAGGCCTACTGCGGTGCGAGTGCGCGCTCCGCCCATTCGATGTCCTCACTCGCCGGTTCGCCATACTGCCGGACCAGATCTCGCACCAGCGCCCGCAGCGACTCGCGTTTCTCTTGCTGCTCCAACGCTCGGGTAATGTAGCCCGAGACCGAATCGGCTCGTCCCGCCCGGACTTCCCGGCGGACCCTGGCCAGTTGGTCTTTCGGTAGACTGATGGCTATCTTTGATCGAGTCATACTTGAATCATACCGCCCGCCAGCTGGCCGGGCACGCTACTTTTGCCACCTAAAGCCCGCGCCGCCCGGCTGACGCCTCCCCCTTCCCTGCGCTATCCATAGAAGATGACGCGCCGCACCTTTCTTGCCAGCTCTGCCGCCTTGGCCGCCCAAGGGACTCCTTCGATCAACGCCGCCCGCCTCCGCCAGCGGCTGGAGCAGTTGAGCGCCTTCGGCCGTCCCGCCGATGGCAGCTTTGCGGATGGCGTCACCCGGGTCGCCTTTACGGACCCGTTTGTCGCGGCGTCGAAGTGGCTGGTGGGCGAAATGAAGGCGATGGGCTTGACGGTCCGGGTTGATCAAGCGGGCAACATTTACGGGCGTCGCGCGGGCACTGACCCAACGGCCAAGGCGGTGCTCTCGGGCTCGCATATTGATAGCGTGCCGAGCGGCGGCAACTTTGATGGGCCGTTGGGGACGTTGGCGGCACTCGAAGTGATCGACACCTTGCGGGACCACAACCTTGCAACGCGTCATCCAGTGGAAGCTGTGGCTTGGGTGGGCGAAGAAGGTGTGGCCTTCAGCCGCGGATTGTTTGGATCGAACGCGGCCACCAAGGGACTGGCGGCGAAGGATCTGGCGGAGACCTGGAACGGGATGACGCTAGCTGATGCGCTGCGCAAGATCGGCGGGGACCCGGCACGCGTCGCCGAACCCTGGATTGAGCGCGGTGACTACGCGGGCTACATCGAGCTGCACATCGAACAGGGCCGCCGCATGCTGCGCCAGACCTCGCAGATCGGCATTGTGGAAGGTATTGTCGCCATCGTGCGCTACCCGGTGACCGTGCTGGGCGAAGCCAACCATGCGGGCACGACGATGATGGCGGACCGGCGTGATGCGCTGGTGGGGGCCAGTGAACTGGTGCTGGCGGTGAACCGGCTGGCGCAATCGCTGCCAGGTAGTCAGGTGGCCACCGTGGGCATGCTGACGGTGAAGCCGGGCGCGGCCAACGTGATTCCGGGCGAGGTGAACTTGACGGTAGAGATGCGCGACATGTCATCGGCCACGCTCGAAAGGATGACGGCGCAACTGCGCGCCGAATGCGACCGCATCGCCCGCGAACGCAAAGTGGAGTTCCGCTGGACACCGGTGGCGCTGCGGGACGGCCAACCGTGTGACCCCGGCATCATGAAGTCCTTGGAGGCGGCGGCTACCCGGCGCGGATTGAAGCCGCAGCGGTTGCCTTCAGGCGCCGGGCACGATGCGTCCAACATGGCCGGGATCTGCCCAATGGGCATGTTGTTTGTCCCCAGCCAAGGCGGCATCAGCCACTCCCCGCGAGAGCTCACGACGTGGGAGGATTGCGGCAATGGCGCGAATGTTCTGCTGGACGCACTGCTGGAACTGGCCAGCGCCTAAAGCACGAGTCGCAATAGCCCCATGCGTGAGCGTGGGGCTTATCCAGGGGTCCGGAAGAAGCCCCAAGCTGACGCATGGGGCTGGTCAAATCGGTGCCCTTAGTCCAATGCGCCGCGCTCTTCAATGATCAGCTCTCCGGCCGCCGCGTCCATGGATGCCATTGCGCCCATGGGCAGGGTGGCCTGATCGTTGGTGTGGCCGATCAATAGGCCAGAGAGCACCGGCACTTTCAAGTCGCCGAGGATGTTGTCCAGCACTTCATTGAGCGAGAAAGTCGATTCAAACCCGGGCCGGAACTCCTTGGGGCCGCAATCGACGCACTCGCCCACTACGACGCCTGCGCATTGCGCGAACTTGCCCGCCAGCCGCAACTGGGTCAGCATGCGGTCGATCCGGTAGGGCTCCTCGCCGACGTCTTCGATGAAGAAGATCTTGCCGCGGGTATCAGGCTCATAGGGTGTGCCCATCAGCGAGGAGATCAGCGTCAGGTTGCCGCCGATCAACGCTCCCCTTGCTGTACCGGGTCGGATGGCGCGCACGGGATGCGCCGGACGCAAGGGGTTCGCCTCCGGGGGGTTCTTGATCACTAAGCGT
>JBIKMK010000150.1:0-8313 GCA_044359315.1 Bryobacteraceae bacterium
GACGTGCCGCTGCCTGAATGCAAGCAGCGCAATGCCCGCCGGGCTCGGGTCGTGCCGGAAGAGGCCATGGACAAGCTGGCCCAACGCTTGACGCCTCCCGCGTTGGAGGAGGGATTCAGTTCCATCACCGTCATCGGAAGCAGCTCCGCTGGAACCTCACGCCAGTAAGCTGGTTTTCCGCAACGCGCTCGCTACAGCTTCAGGCGGCAGACCACGCCCGCCTCGTCGCAGTACCACATCCAACCCTGCCAGATGCTCATGCCGTGCGGTTGCGGGTCGCTATCGGCTAGTTGAATTGCTTCCAGCACCTTGCCGGTCTTGGGATCGTGTTTGTGGAAGGCGTTCAGGTTCGAATCCGCACACCATAAGAAGTCACCATCCCAGCCCAGTCCGTGCGGGCGGTTGAAGACGGTAGGGAACTGGAACTCGATCTGGGCATTGGCGGGGTTCATGCGATAGATCGTCTTGGAGGGCGGGTTCGAGATCCAAAGCTTGCCATCGCGCCATTCCAGGCCGTGCGCACCGGTGGGAGTGCCCGGACCGGCGGGCTTTTTCGGCGCGTTCGGGTCGGGCGGCGGAGGTGGTGGTTGCAAAGGGCTGCGGCGAGCCTCCGAAGGCTTCCAGGAGACCACGCCGACCCCCGGGCTGGGGAAGCGCTTAAGGGTCGCGCCAGTTTGTGCGTCGCACTGGATGATCTCGCGGCTGTAGGTGGAAGCCAGCCACAGTGCCTTCCCATCGAAGGTAATGCCGCTGCCGGAGACCGAGTCGGTCTTCAGCTTGCGGCGGATCTCGCCCTTCTCATAGCCCACCAGATAGGCGTGATTATCGCGCTGGTCCAGCACCCACAGGCCATCGGCGGTGGCCTGCAAACCATTGGGGGCCGGGCCGGGAGACTTGAATACCGTCTCTACCTTGACTTGCCGCGTGGGGACAGCCGCGAACAATCGGGAAGCGGCGGACAGCGCCCATGGCGCCTGAAGCAGTGTGCGTCGGGTGAACATCGCCTAAGAGCAATATCACGTTGCGCGACAAAAACAAAGGGCGGGCTCATCCGCAGTGGATGGCCCGCCCCAAGGTATTCACGGATGCTCGCGCTCTACGGCTCGTCCTGTTGCGCCGCCAAGCGTGTCAGCACGCCCATGTCTTCCAGCGTCGTCACGTCGCCCGCCACGGTGTTTGAAGTCACAATCTCGCGCAGCAGTCGGCGCATGATCTTGCCGGAGCGGGTCTTGGGCAGGGCTTCAGAGAACCGGATCTCTTCCGGCCGGGCGAATGCACCGATTTCATGCGCCACCCACTGGCGAAGTTCCTTGCCCAGCACGTCGTGGTTGTAATCGCCCTTCTTGAGGGTCACAAAGCAGCACACGGCTTGACCCGTGATCTCATGCGGCTTGGCCACCACGGCGGCTTCGGCCACGGCGGGGTGACGCACCAGCGCGGATTCCACTTCCATGGTCGAGAGGCGATGGCCGCTGACATTCATGACGTCGTCGACTCGGCCCAGCACCCAGAAGTAGCCATCCGCATCGCGGCGGGCGGCGTCGCCGGTGAAGTAGACGCCTTCCATACGGCCCCAGTAGGTCTGCGCGTAGCGGTCCGGGTCGCCCCAGATGTTGCGGATCATCGATGGCCACGGCCGCCGGATGATCAGATAGCCTTCTGCATCGGGCGGCACGGGCTTGCCGTCCAGATCCACCACTTCGGCCAAGATGCCTGGCATCGGCAGCGTGCCGGAACCCGGCTTCAGCGGCACGGCTCCGGGCATCGGTGCGATCAGGATGGCCCCGGTTTCGGTCTGCCACCAGGTGTCGACAATCGGGCAGCGGCCCTTGCCGATGACGCGGTGGTACCACTCCCAGGCCGCCGGATTGATCGGCTCACCGACGCTGCCCAGCAGACGGAGGCTCGACAGATCGTGCGCGTCGGGCCACTGGTCACCTTGACGGATCAGGGCGCGGATGGCGGTGGGTGAGGTGTAGAACAAGGTCACCTTGTACTTGGCGATCAGCTGCCACCAGCGGTCAAACGCCGGGGTGTCGGGCGTGCCTTCGTACATGACATTGGTGGCACCGGCGGCAAGCGGCCCATAGGTGATGTAGCTGTGGCCGGTCACCCAGCCAATGTCGGCGCTGCACCAGTAGACGTCGTTCTCTTTCAGGTCAAAGACCCACTTCATCGACATCGTGGTCTGCAGCAGGTAGCCCGCCGTGGTGTGCAGAATGCCCTTGGGCTTGCCGGTGGTGCCGGAGGTGTAGAGCACGAACAGCGGATGCTCGCTATCGACGGGGACGGCCGGGCAGTCGTCATGCGACGTCTCATCCAGCGTGTGCCACCACAGGTCGCGGCCTTCCATCATCTCCGGCTCAGAGCCCGTCCGCCGCAGCACAATCGAGTGCCGCACTTCCGGGCATTCCAGCAACGCTTCATCGACCGCCGGCTTCAGCTTCACTTCTTTCGCACGGCGCCAGCCGCCATCGGCCGTGATCACTAGTGTCGCGCCGAGATCCTGGATGCGGGCCTTCAGCGCCTCGGCGGAGAAGCCGCCAAATACGACGCTGTGGATGATGCCCAGGCGCGCGCAGGCCAACATCGCCACCACGGCTTCCGGCACCATCGGCATGTAGATGATGGCGCGGTCGCCGGTTTGATAGCCGAGGCTCTTGATCGAGTTGGCGAAGCGGCAGACCAGGCGGTGCAGCTCGGTATAGGTGATGGTGCGCGTGTCGCCCGGCTCACCTTCCCAGATGATGGCCGCCTTGTGGGCGCGGGGCCCGTCCAGGTGGCGGTCCAGGCAGTTGTAGCTGGCATTCAGTTGGCCGCCGACAAACCACTTGGAGAAGGGCGGCGCCCACTCGAACACGTGGTCGAACTTCTGCTGCCAAGCCAGTTCAGTCTCGGCCAAATGGCCCCAGAACTGCTCCGGCCGGGCCGCGGCTTCATCGTAGAGGGCCTGGTAGGCAGCCATGCCGGAGACGTTGGCCTGGGCCACAAATTCAGGCGAGGGGGGGAAGATGCTCCCGGCGAGGGGATTCTGATCGCTCATGCTTTAAGCGATTCTATCGAAGTGGGCGGGGGATTGGATTCAGGCGAACAGTTCCGCTAACGGCAACTCGAAGCCTGGCAGCACTTCTGGAAACCGGAGGGTATCCGCCACGGTCAGCTCCTGGCGTGGCTGGCCGGCCGTCAACACGTGTACCATCCGTGTCTCGGGCACGAGCAACACCGCGTAAAGCGATCCCGCCTCGATGTACTCGCGGCACTTGGCGATCTGGGAGGTCACGCTTTCGTCGGGGGAGCGGACTTCGAATGCAATTGCGGGTGGACCCTGAATGTGGTGGATGTTGCGCATGCGCGCACCCAGGACGACGGCGATATCGGGGATGCGATAAATCCGTTCTCCCGCCAGGACAAAATGGCAGTGGACTTCGACGCCAACGCCGCCGATCGGGTGTGCACGAAGGTAGGAGCGCAGGGCTACAAACAAATCACCACTCAGCTCGCCATGAAAGCCAGTGCCCATACCCCTCTCAACAATCTCCCCCTCCACCCACTCCGAGCGGGCATAGAGAGGGTTGCTCAAGTACTCGTCGATGCTGACCAGCTCGCCCACCGCTCGCATATCCCTCACAGTACCACTAGACCGCTGCACTCGATATGATGAGGGGGCATCATGAATCCTGTTCCCGTTGACCAGCAACAACCCCTAGTCGAAAAGCTCTACGCGGCCTGCGGCGGAGCCTATACGCCCGAGCAGCGGCGCAAGTTTTTCATCACTGGACCGCAGTGGGCGGGTGCCTATGAAGGCAACGCCTTGTTCCATGCGCCCACCCGCCGGCCGGTGGGGTTTGAAGAGATCATCGCGCGTTATGCCGAGATCGGCCTCAACTACTGGTGCACGCACGATTCAGACGTCATTCCGGCCACCGCCCTGGGCAAGCAGGAGCAGTGGGACATCGTCGGCCAGATTGGCGAAGCACTGCGCAAGAACGCCATGGAATGCTCCATGGTGACCACCGAGACGTTCTTCCACCCGGTGTTTGCCACCTCGCCCGCTTCGGAATCGCCGTCGATTCGCGAGTACGCCAAGTTCCGCGTCACCAACACGGTGGCCATCGGGCATGAGCTGGGTGCCAGCTATGCCGTCTATTGGCCGGGTTCGTTGGGCTACTACACGCCCGGTGCCGTCGAAGAAACCGAGACGCTGAAGTGGTACGCGGACGGCCTCAATGCGGCGTGCAAGGTTGATCTCGAGATCGCGGCCAAAAAGGGCCGCCCGACTCTGAAGCACTGCATGGAAGCCAAGCCGTTTGAGCCGCAGGGCGAAATCCTGCTGCCCACCTCGGACGCCATGCTGGGCTTCATCAACTCCGGGCTGCTCGAACATCCCGAGATGGTGGGCCTCAACCCGGAGTATCTGCACGAACTGATGTGGGGCGGCAGTGTTCGGGCCGCGTTGGCGCGCGCGCTGGTGAACGGCAAGCTGTGGCACTTCGACATCAACGATGGCTACCGGTTGAAGCACGACGTCGATATCGCGGTCGGCTTGGTGAATCCGCTGGACTGGTTGAATGTCCTGGTTCTACTGCGCAGCCATGACTTCCACGGGCCATTCAACCTGGACTACAAGCCGCCGCGCACCACCTCCACGCACGGCGTCTTCCACGTCAGCTTCCCCAGCGCGATCGACCGTTTCATCACCCTGTGGGAGATGGCGGGCGAGGTGCTGGAAGACAGCGTGATCAAGGGTGCCACCGATGCGCTGAAGGCCGGCGGGCTGGTCACCAGCACGGACCCGCAGGATGGCTACGCGATCTTTGAGGCCAACAAGGAGTTGTTGACCTTGCACGAACTGATCGCGCACCGGCTGGTGCAGATCCTGCTGGGCCTGCACAAGGGCCGCGTCTACTCGCTCTAAACGGATCGGAATCAGGCGGCGATGGGTATGGGCCGGACAATCGTCATTATCGGCTTCGCCATCGCCGCCATCGGTCTGCTGATCATGATCGGCGAACGGCTGCCTGTCCGTTGGGGACGCTTGCCGGGCGATTTCGTTTGGCAGGGCAGGAACACCACCGTCTATCTGCCGCTGGCCACCATGCTGATCTTGAACAGCGTGCTGTGGCTGGTGGTCTGGCTGATGCGGAAACGTTAGCGCTGTGCTTCACATACAAGAAGCAGCTGTCTGCAACCAGGTGGCGTAGGCTGTCAGCCTGCAGGCGGAATTCATTCCGCCTCGGGGCGCGGGGAAGCGGAAAAGGCTTTGATCTGAGGCGTCTGCGGTGAACCGGCGGGACTGAAGGTCCCGCTGCAGGCTGACAGCCTGCGCCACCTGCTGACTGGCATTTCTGAGTACGACTCTAGCTGAGGCAATCCCGCATCGCCGCCTCAATCACCGCCAGATCCCCCAGCGTCGTCCGCCAGTTGGAGAACGCCGCGCGGATGCCGGGGCGTCCGGCGTAGGTAGTGGGTGTCAGGTAGACCCGGCCATCTGTCTCCAGCCGCTTGAGGAACGCCTTGGTACCTTCAGCCGTGCCTTCCTTCAAGGCAAAGCAGACGATGTTCAAGCGCACCGGAGCTAGCAGTTCAAACGATTCACCGGCGGTGATCCATTCCCCCAGTGCGGCGGCGGCGGCGCAGTTACTCTCCACGATCTCCCGGTAGCCTTCGCGGCCATAGGCCAGCAAGGCCACCCACACGGGCAGGGCGCGGAAGCGGCGTGAGCTTTCCGGTGTCCGGTGCAGCAGTTCCGGGACGGTATTGGCTCCAGGGTCCAGATAGGACGCGCTGGTCTGGAAGGTCCGCTCGTGCAAAGCCAAATGACGCGTGAAGACAAAGCCGCAATCGTAGGGGACGTTCAGCCACTTGTGGCCGTCCGCGGCGATGGAGTCCGCCTGGCCGATGCCCTTCACCCAATGCGAGTATTCGGGCGAGCAGGCCGCAAAGAGGCCAAACGCGGCATCGACGTGCAGCCATGCCCCATATTGACGGCACAGCGCCGCCGCTGCTTCCAGATCATCAAAGTCAGCCGTGTTGACTGTGCAGGCACTGGCCAGCACGACTACCGGCGCGCCCTGGTGGGCTTGCAACTGGCGCTCCAGTGCGGCCATATCCATGGCCTCTCGGCCGGGCAATGTGGGCACGGGCTCAATCGAGCGCCGGCCCAGGCCCAACATCGAAAGCGCCTTCAGCGCGCTGACGTGCGGTGTCGCGGACAGCACGGGCAGCGCGGGCAGCCCGGACAGCCCGGCTTCTGCGATATTGACACCCTTGCGCTCCCCCCACCACTGTCGGGCCACGGCCAGCCCAGTGAAGTTGGCCATCGTCGCGCCCGTCACCAGTGCGCCTTCAAAAGTGGCGGGCAAGTCGAACAGGCTCCGGAGCAGAGCGAGTGCCTGCAGCTCCACGGCACATGCGGCGGAGCCACCAATCAGGGCCGCGTTCTGGTCATAGGCGCTGGTCAACCAGTCGGCCGCAATCGCGGCAGGCGTGCTGCCACCGGTGACGAAGCCTAGATAGCGTGGACCGGACGAGCCTGACAGATACGGCTCGATGGTGGCGTAGAAACGGTCGAGCGACGCCTGAGCGCCCAGGCCGCTTTCGGGCAGGGCCGCCATCGGTAAGGGCCGCTGCGCGGCTGCCGCGGGACGTTCTCCCGCCGCTTCGAGAAAGGCGATCGCGTGCCGGGCGGCTTGTTCAAGGATCATCGCTTGCTGCTGGCCATCCAGGGCGAGCATCGGTTGAGCGGGCTGGGTCGTGCGGGAATCAGAGTCCACGCTCCATTGTCCCAGACAGCAATTCGCCGGTATCGCTTCCATTGCGTTGTCCGGTCGCATATAATCCGAGTCGATGCTTTCGCGGATCCTGTTGGCCTCTAGCGCGGTACTGCTGTTCAGCGCTGCGCACTTGAAGACTCAAAGCCCGGTTGCGATGTTGGGCGCAGCCAAGGCATTTCTCGCCTCCCTGACGCCGGAACAGACGGCCAAGGCGAAAATGGACCTCACCACCGAGGCGCGCCTCCAATGGCACTTCGTCCCGGATAACAACTACCAGGAGTTTTACAAGACCACCCGCAAGGGCTTGACACTGCGGGAGATGACCCCGGCACAGCGGCACTTGGCGCAGGCCATGCTGGCCTCTTCGCTCAGCCAGCGCGGCTTCATGAAGGCCTCCACCATCATGAGTCTGGAAGATGTGCTGCGGATTTTGGAAAGCGACTCCGGCGAGCGCCGCAACCCGGAAAAGTACTACTTCTCGATCTACGGTGAGCCGTCGGAGACCGCCACCTGGGGCATGCGGATTGAAGGCCACCACATCAGCCTGACGTTTGTCATCGCTGGTGGCAAGGTGTTGGCCGCGCCCACCTTCTTTGGTTCGAATCCGGCCGAAGTCCGGCAGGGACCGCGCACCGGGCTCCGCGTGCTGGCGCGCGAGGAAGATCTGGGCCGCGACCTGCTGATGGCGTTGACGCCGGAGCAGAAGAAGGTGGCCATTGTCGATACCAAGGCGTATCCGGACATTCTTACCACGGTGAAGCGCTCCGCCGCCCTCGACGGTCAGCCCTCGGGTTTGAGCGCCGCCAAGATGACGCCCAAGCAGCGGGAACTGCTGGCGGCGGTGCTGGACGAGTACTGCCAGAACGTTCCGGAGGATGTGGCGGAAGGCCGGACGGCTTTGGTGAAGGCCGCGGGGACCAACCTGAACTTCGCCTGGGCGGGCGTCGAAGAGAAGAAGGGACCGCATTACTATCGTGTTCAGGGCCCCGGCTTCCTGGTGGAATACGACAACACTCAGAACGGTGCCAACCACGTCCACAGCGTCTGGCGCGACCTGAAGGCTGATTTCGGCGGCGACGTGCTGAAGGCACATTACCAGGAAGCCCATCCGTCCAAGCCGGCCAAGGCCCGCGGCGAATAGCCGCGATTCTGGTCGATACTCTGGCTGATACCGTGCGGTTCGGGCGAAGGCCTTGAAACGCCGCACCCATCTCGGGCATCCATTGAGGTGAGTGATTTGCTATCCATCGCCCATGGCCCACCGTCTGCTGCCTTCCGGCAGCGTTAGGATATGGCCATGGCCCTAACCCGGCGCGCATTTCTGCTGGCCATGCCGGCGATGGCGGCTACGCCTCGTGGCCAAAGCTTACCCACTGACCGGGCCCGGTTCGCCGATGGCGCAACCGAAATGGAAGTATTGCGGATGACCGATCCCGCGTACTCGAGCTTTCTGCCGGCACCGTGGTTGCGCTCGGCCTCTTCGCGGTCCGGATTCCTGGTTTACGCTTCGGACCGTCCGGGATCGATGCAAGCGCTGCGG
>JBIKMK010000240.1:0-6232 GCA_044359315.1 Bryobacteraceae bacterium
CCGAAGGCCGACAAGCGGACCCTGATTCGCCGCGTTACGTACGACCTGACGGGTTTGCCGCCGTCTATTGCCGACGTGGACGCATTCCTGAGCGACCACTCAGCCGGCGCCTTCGCCAAACTGGTGGACCGGCTGCTCGCTTCGCCGCATTACGGCGAACGCTGGGGCCGCCATTGGCTCGACCTGGTCCGCTATGCCGACACCGCGGGCGATGCCGCCGATTTTCCAGTTCCCGAAGCCTATAAGTATCGCAACTGGGTGATTGCTGCGTTCAATCAGGACAAGCCTTATGACCGCTTCGTGCGAGAGCAGGTCGCCGGCGACTTGCTACCCGGCCCGAACGAAGAAGAGCGCTGGCAGCAAACGATCGCCACCGGCTATCTGGCGATTTCGCGCCGCATCGGCGTCAGTCCGCACTCTGAACGTCACGTCACCATCGAAGACACCATCGATAACGTGAGCAAGACCATCCTGGGCCTCAGCGTGGGTTGTGCGCGCTGCCACGATCACAAGTTCGACCCGATTCCGACCGCGGACTACTATTCTCTGTACGGCATCTTCGATAGCTCTGTTTATCCTTTTGCGGGAGCCGAGCACCGCCCGCACCGGGCTGACTTCGTCTATCGTGTGGGTCAGGCGAAAGCTGACGAGATCCTCAAGCCCTACGATGAAAAGCTGGCATCCTGGAACCGGCGCGAACGCGAGAAGTTCGCCGAATACCAGGAGTTTCAGAATCGCAAAGTCACCACGCCCGGCCGTTCGCGCGAATTGGTCTGGAAAGAACTGACTCAACTGCGCGATGAACGCGCCAAAGTGGCCGAGACGTTTCCGCCGCTGGAGACAGCGTATGCCATCAGCGAAGGCGATTCGCACGACGTCGCCATCCAGAAGATGGGCGACCCCACCATGCGAGGAGCCGTGGCTCCTCGCGGCTTTCTGCAGATCCTCGGTGGGGCCAGGGTGCCGCGCAGCGACCAGGGCAGCGGCCGGCGTCAATTGGCGGACTGGCTCGTCGACAACCCACTCGCCGCCCGTGTGATGGTGAACCGGGTCTGGCACTGGCACTTCGGCCGCGGGCTAGTAGCCTCCACCAGCGACTTCGGCGCACGCGGGACACCGCCTTCTAATCCCGAACTGCTTGACTATTTGGCCGTACGCTTCATGGAAAGTGGCTGGTCAGTAAAGTCGCTGCATCGCCTCATACTGCTGTCAGAGACTTATCAGCTGAGCAGCGAGAATGTCGCCGCCAGTGCGGCTTCCGATCCGGACAATCACCGCCACTGGCGGCAGAATCGAGGGCGTCTTGATGCCGAATCCATCAGCGACTCCGTCCGCTTGCTAGCCGGCAGCCTCGATCTCACGCCTGGCGAACGCCATCCGTTCCCACGCGAACGTACTTACTTCTACCGCCAGCACGAGCCGTTCCAGGAGTTCTACGAGAACCGGAAGCGCGCGGTGTATGGCATGCAGCAGCGCTTCAAGAAGAACGAGTATCTCGACCTGTTCGATGGGCCAGACGGCAATCTTCCACTAGCGGAACGCAAGGCCACCACCACGTCGTTGCAGGCCCTTTGGCTGATGAACTCGGAGTTCCTCCACCAGCAAAGTGATGCTATTGCCGAGCAACTCCGCACTGCCGTGGCAGACACAGCCGGGCGCCTCGTCCGGGTGCATCAACTGATCCTTGGAAGGCCACCGGAGTCGCCGCAAAAGTCGGAGGAGTTTCTGGCCCGGCTCGCGGCGCAGCACAGCACCGCCGGGTGCCAGGGCGCGTTGTGCGACCAACGCGTATGGTCGAGCTACGTCCGCTCTCTGCTGAGCAGCAACGCATTTCTGTTTGTCGATTGAGGAGAGGCACCATGATCACCCGCCGCTATTCGATTCGTTCACTCGCCGCCGGCGGACTCCTGCTGCCCGGTGTTCTCTCGGAGATGATGCAGGGAGCCAGCGCAGCCGGTCCCATGGCGCCACGCCAACCGCACTTCCCGGCCAAGGCCAAGCGTGTCATTTTTCTCTTCATGACTGGCGGCGTCTGCCATGTGGACACGTTCGACCCCAAGCCATTTCTCACGCAGAACCACGGCAAGCCGGCCGGGCGAGGCAGCTTTTATAAAGGTTCTGACTGGCAATTCAAGAGGTATGGGCAGAGCGGCATCGAGGTTAGCGATCTGTTTCCCCACATCGGCGGTGTGATCGATGACATTGCGGTGATCCGTTCCATGAAGAACATCAATGGCGACCATTTCGGCGCCACGATCGGCATACACACCGGCTCGGCCACGTTTAACCGGCCGAGTATCGGTTCGTGGATCAGCTATGGCCTGGGCACGGAAAACCAGAACCTGCCGTCTTTCATGGTGATCGCGCCGGAGTTGCCGTACGCGGGCGGCCAAGTGTTCGGCTCCGACTTTTTGCCCGTGCTCCATCAGGGCACCCGTATTGTGCCCGGCCCGGAACCCATTTCCAACATGGGCCGGCGCTCGCCGTCGGCCGGCGTGCAGAAGACCGAACTCGACATGGTGGAGTATTTCAATCGCCAGCATCTGGCCAGCCGCGAGGGCGACTTGAACTTGCCCGCGCGGATTCAATCCTTCGAGACTGCATTCGGCATGCAGACACAGGCTCCGGAAGCGTTTGATATTTCGAAGGAGTCAGACGCGACGCTGAAGCTCTACGGCCTGGAACGCGGAGCCACCAAGGGCTTTGGGTGGCAATGCCTCGTGGCACGGCGCATGGCGGAACGGGGAGTCCGCTTCGTCGAACTGATCGACGGCGGTACCTCGATTGACTACAATTGGGACGCTCACGCCCATATGGGCAACTACAACAAGCTTGCCCCACGCGTGGACCGGCCCATCGCCGGCCTCATCCGGGATCTTAAATCCCGTGGCATGCTCGACGACACCGTGGTCGTCTGGACCACGGAGTTCGGCCGCACGCCCACTGTCCCCGACCCCACGGCCGAAGGCCGGGGCCACCACGCGAAGGTCTACTGTTCCTGGGTTGCGGGTGGCGGTTTCAAGGGCGGCATCATCTGCGGCTCAAGCGACGAGCGCGGCGACGATGTGGCGGAGAACGTCGTGTCCGTGCACGATCTACAGGCCACCATTCTGAACCAACTGGGCCTGGATCACACGCGCCTTACGTATCGCCACGCGGGCCGCGACTATCGCCTCACCGACGTGCACGGTCGCGTGGTGAAGGAGATTCTCACCTAACCGTCGCGCCAGTCTTCCGGGCCATCATCGACTAAGTCACACCGGGACGAAACCACACAGCGCCTCAGTTCAAGACAAACGCCCACAGCACATCACCCGTCGCCACCGTCACATACTGGTGACCATCGAGCAGATACGTCTGCGGCGCATTCGAAATGTTCCCAATCCGCGTATGCCACAGCGGCTTACCCGTCCGCGCATCGTGCGCCACAAAGTTGCTCTGCCCGTCCCCCGCAAACACCAATCCGCCCGCCGTCGCCAGCAATCCCCCGCCCCCGCCCGTGCCGTACCAGCGGTGACGCCAAACCACCTTCCCCGTCTTGTAATCGATCGCGCTCAAAAAGCTCCCCGGCGATCCCACCCCAACCTCTTCCTTCCCGCCCAATCCCATCGACCCCCGCGGGTCCAGATCGGTCAGGTAGAAGATGGAAAACGCATTCCACTCCGGCACATAAAACAGCCCCGTATCCGGTGAAAACGCCGGCGGCTGCCAGTTCACCGTACCCTCGGCCGTCGGCGAAACCAGCGCCCCGCCTACCGTCGGGTCCTTCACCGGATCATGCTCCGGAGCACCATTCCGGTTCAGCCCCTTCGCCCAGTTCGTGTATATCCCATACTTGGCACTCACCAGCCGCTCCCCGGTCACCCGGTCCAGCGTAAAAAAGTAGCCGTTCCGCGCCGCCGTCATCACCAGCTTCCGCAGCTTCCCGTTAAACGGCATATCCGCCAGAATCGGCGTCTGCGCCGAGTCATAGTCGTGCAGATCATGCGGCGAGGTCTGATAATGCCAGCGAATCTTGCCCGTCTCCACATCCAACGCCACCAGCGAGCACGTGTAAAGGTTATCCCCATCACCGCGCTTGCCCGTCGTGTACGCCGGCGTTGGATTGCCGGTCCCGATAATGTACAGCTTCGTTTCCGGATCGTACGCCCCCGGAATCCACGTCTGCCCGCCCCCGTGCCGCGCTGCGTCCAGGCTCGCCCAGGTCTCAAGCCCCGGATCCCCCTTCTTCATCGGCACCATATAGGTCTTCCATTGCAACTCGCCCGTCTCCGGGTCGAACGACTGCAGGAACCCGGGCGAATCTATGTCATTCCCCGTCCCCACCAGCACATGATTCCCCGCCACCACCGGCGCCGGCGTCGAAAAATAGCCCTGCTCCAAGTCTGCAATCGGCTTGTGCCAGCGCTCTTTTCCAGTCTTCGCCTCAAGCGACACCAGATAGTTGTCCGGCGTCTCCATGTAGAGGTAGTTGTTCCACATCGCCAGCCCGCGATTGCCGATATGCGTGCCGCCCTTGGTCTTCCAGTAGTAGTGCCACAACTCCCGGCCATCCCGCGCATCCACCGCCCACGCGTTATCCGGCATCGAGAAGTACAGCGTCCCGTCCACCATCAGAACGGAGGCCTTGATCGTCCCCCCGCCCAACTGCAGATCGCCTGTCCCCTCACCGCCCACATTCCGCTTCACCGTCGATGGCGGAGCGAACCGCCCGCGTCCTCCGCCGCCGCCCTGCGCCGGCATCCCCGGCGTTAGCCGAATCATCCACGCCAGCGAGAGGTTCTTCACGGTCGCTGTGTTGACGTCTCGCAACAGGCTGTACCGCCGTCCGGAGTAGTCGCCGTTATAGGTCGGCCACTGCTCCGTCAACGGCTTCAGCAACTCCTGCGGGGTCACGCCCCCGCCCTGCGCCCACAGCGCCGCGGCGCCCAGTAATCCAATGCAGATTCTCATTTGAGCGTCACCAGGTAGGCCGTCACGTCGTGCATATTCTGATCGGTCAGCTGCGGCAGCATATCGATATGCGGCTGCAGCGGGTTCTTCACGTCCACTTGCGGCACATCGCCGTCCCGCCCGAACGACCGGATCGATCCGTCCTCTAGCTCCAAGGTCACCAGGAAAGCGTCCATCCGCACCAGCGTGCCTTCTACCTTCGCGCCAGTCTTCGGCGTCACCGTCACCACTACTGGCTTGGTCCCGCGCGGGGTCCCAAATCCGCCCCGGCGCACCACCCCCGCCACCCACGTATTCTGCAAAATCTTCGGATCGGCCAACCGCGTCGCAATCCCCCGCAGATCGCCGGTCGCCGAATGGCAGCCCGCGCACTTCTGCCCAAAAAACCTCTCGCCCTCCACCGCCCGCCCTACCAGAATCGAAGGCGGTGCCATCTCACTCGGCGGCTTCCCCTGCCCGCCAATCGTATCCATCACGCTGCGCACATACGCCGACACCGCCTTGGCGTCTTCCGGACCCATCGGAATCGCCGGCATGCCGCTCCGGGCCAGCGAGCCCTGGATCACCGGGACAATCAACTCGCCCGCCCGGTCCGCCAGCGCCAGCTGCGACCGCAGCAGATTCGGCCCTCCCATGTCTCCGCCCCGTAAATCCGCCCCGTGGCAAGACCGGCACGAAATTCCGTAAACCTGCTTGCCCCGCGCAATCGCCACCGGATCACCCGGCGGCCGCTTTTGTCCCGGCACAAATCCGCCGCTTCGCTGTGGCAGCGCGATCGACGGCAACAACCCGCACGCCAGCAGCAGGCTCAGGCCCGTTCTTGAAAAACTCATAGGAACTCAGATTGTATCCGGCGCGGAACGTCCGCCGCCGATATTTCAAAGATCCGCACGCAGCACTTCGCGGGTGTCAGTACCGGGCCAGCTTCACCTTGAGAATGGTGCCCGTGGAAGGCAGCAGCAACCCGAGGGCCTCATCGCCATTGAGTTGCCGGCTCCTATGGCCCGTTGTACCTAGCTCGCTCTCGGGCGTGAGCCAGCTAGGCACCGACTTAGAGGGCGTGAACGGACCTTTCCGGTCCACGGCAATAGCAATGCTGTTTTGGCCGCGTTTCAGGTTCGCGGTTCGGGCGTCAGTTTGAACTCGGCCGCGCACAGCGCGCCGAACATATTGAGGGCAGCAACGGCTTGAACAAATGGCGGCGGGCTATGGGCTGCGATGAACGAGGTCCCGGCTTGTAGTTTCTGTGTCGATCGTTTTCATGCATCGCGACGTCTCC
>JBIKMK010000152.1:0-8213 GCA_044359315.1 Bryobacteraceae bacterium
CTGTTAGATATTTGTTAGGCCGCCCGATAAAACAGTTTTGGTGATCTATGTTGAAGCCCAGCAAGAAGCCGCGCACTGAAGTACCCCTGGACCCGCATCGTGCCTACACGTCCACCGACGTGCACCAGATCAGTGGCGTCAGCCTGCGGCAATTGCAGTGGTGGGATGAAAAGAAAGTGGTTTCTCCCAAGCACGAGGGCCATCGGCGCATCTACCAGGCTGAGGAAGTGGTGGAGATCACCGTGATCGCCGAATTGCGGCGTAAGGGCTTTTCTTTGCAAAAGATCCGCCGCGTGCTCCGGTTCCTGCAGCGGGAAATGGGCAAGCGGCTGGTGGAGCTGTTTTCAAACGACACGGACCTGCATCTGGTCACCGACGGCAAAGCGATTTACCTGGAAGATAGCCACGCGCGCATCATCGACATCCTGAAGAACGCCAAGCAGCCGATGTTCCTGGTCTGCGTCAGCGATCAGGCCAAACGCCTGACGGCCACCACGCCCAAAAAGCCGGTCGGCTCCGCCCAGTCCACCGCCCGCCGCGTCGCCCGCGCAATCTAGCGGTCTGCCGGACGGGTCGATCCCATAACCGAGCCGCGACCAGCAGGAGCGGGCTGCCGATCTTACCTCCGCCCTCCCCAAGCCCAGCTGTCATCTCTCGCTAACCGAACAGCCTTATCGCGCGTCTCTAGGGTTGCGTCCGGAATTCGGGCGTAGCCTGCTCATTCGGTAGCCGCCAGACGCCTGGTTGGCGCGGGGCTATACTGAAGGCTGGTTGAAGGGAGTCCTATGCGCTCTAGCAGTCAGCGGGGTAGTGTGCGGTCTTATATCTTTGTTCCGGTCGCCGTCCTGGCATGTTCCTTGCTCGGCGGCATCCTGGCGCCTGGCGTCGAGGAAGTCAACGCCGCGACGACGGAAGAAGATCTAAAGGCATCGCTGAAGTCCTTTTCCAAGGTCTACAACGCGGTGGAGGAGAACTTCGCCGACCCCGTCACCCCGGACAAGGCGATCTATTCGGGCGCCATCCCCGGCATGCTGCGGACGCTCGATCCGCACTCCAACTTCTTTGACCCCAAGCTCTATGCCCAAATGCGGGAAGACCAGCGCGGACGCTACTACGGCGTCGGCATGCAGGTCACCCAGCGTGGCTCCAATACCGTGGTGATGTACCCGTTCCCGGGCACACCGTCTTACCGCGCCGGACTCCGGCCCGGCGATGTGATCTATGAAGTGAACGACAAAAAGACTTTCGGGCTGACCACCACCGAAGTGGCGGACCTGTTGCGCGGCCCGCGCGGCACGCCCGTTCAGGTGAAGGTGAACCGCGAAGGCGCCGGCAGTGATCCGCTGATTTTCAACCTGGTCCGCGACGAGATCCCGCGCAAGAGCGTCCAGGACGCCTTCTGGCTGAAGCCCGGCATCATGTACCTCGACATCGAGAGCTTCAACGAAAACACCTCCCAGGAAGTGGAAGACAACATGAAGCGTCTGGGCGAAGCCAACGTCAAGGGTCTGATCCTCGACCTCCGTGCCAACCCGGGCGGCCTGCTGAACGAAGGCGTGGCGGTTTCCGACCGCTTCCTCCGCCGCGGCCAAACGATTGTTTCGCACCGGGGCCGCGCCTCCGCTGAAAAGCCCTACGTCGCCCGCCGTGGTTCGCAAGGCAATGAATATCCGATCGTCGTGCTGGTGGACCGCTATTCCGCCTCTGCTGCCGAGATCGTCTCCGGTGCCCTGCAGGATCACGACCGCGGCTGGGTGCTGGGCGACAACACCTTCGGCAAGGGCCTGGTGCAGACCGTCTATCCGCTGTCAGAAAACACGGGCCTCGCGCTCACCACCGCCAAGTACTACACGCCCTCCGGCCGCCTGATCCAGCGCGACTACAGCCACACCTCGTTCTTTGACTACTACTACCGCAAAGACACGGCCACACAGAACCCCAACGACGTCAAGATGACCGACAGCGGCCGCACCGTCTACGGCGGCGGCGGCATCTCGCCGGATGAGAAGTTCACCCCCGAGAAGTACAACAAGTTCCAGATCGAAACGCTGCGCAAGTTCACCTTCTTCAACTTCACGGCGAAGCATTTTGGCGGCAAAGACGCCAAGCTGCCCGCCGGCTGGGTGCCGGACAACAATCTGGTGAACGAATTCCACCAGTTCCTGCTGGACAACAAAGCCGAGTTCACCGAAGCCGAATTCACCGAGAACGCCGCCTGGGTGAAGGAACAGCTCCACCAGGAGTTCTACACCACGGCCTTCTCCGTTGATGAAGCCCGCAAGATAAAGGTCCAATACGACCCCATCGTCGGCAAAGGCGTCGAAGCCCTACCGAAGGCCAAAGCTCTGCTCGACAAGGCCAAGGCCGTAGTGGTGCAGCGGATGAACCGCGAATAAGCGGTTCGCTTACTCGTAGGCTTTGGAGCGGTGGCGCACTCCGAAGATTCGCATGGCCGTGCTGTCGATCGTGAATAGCACCCGGTAGTCGCCCAACCGAAGGCGGAGACGGCCCGGCGGCTCGCCTTGCAAGGTCAATACGTCGCCCACCCCGGTTCGGGCAAATCGCAGAATGCCGTCGAACAATCGCATGGCCGTAGGCCGGTCGATTCGACGGACATCCGCCCGAGCGTCGTCCAGCCATTCAATTCGAAACGGTGGCTCCGGTGGTGGCACTACGCGCCCAGGGGAAAGTCTTCCTCTCGAAGACCAAAGTCGGCCAAAACTTCAGCCATCGGAATGCCATCGCCATCTCGCGCGGCAAACCAGCGCTTTCCATCAAGCAGGCGGGCCTGGTCCGCAGCGGTGACCATCTCATCATCCGGCGCAGCCAACTCGGCCGCCCGCAGCGCGGGAGGCAGCAAGAGAAATTGCATGAAGTGGAGCGCTGCCAAACGCTCATCCGGCCCCAGCCGTTCCAGCAGCGTTAGCGCGGTATCTCTCTCAGCAATCGACATGGGGACCTATCCGCTATTGTACTGGCATCTGATCGCTTGATCAGCCGCTCCCGTTTCACCTCTACCGCACCTCAACGCACCCCACCGGCGCACGGTTGGAAACTTCGGTGATGCGAAAGTTCAAAGGCCCTCTCTCTTCCACCCGCACATGCGTCGGGCTTGGGTCCTGCTTTCCGTCCGGCCCCTCTGTCGGGTAACTCACCACCCAGCCGACGCCGCAGCGCCTCGTCTCCGGGAACTCGCGGGACCGACTATTCAGCCAGCGGTGGCGTTCCCGTAAACTGGCCGGGGACCAGTGCTGAGCCTGACTCCAAGGGCTGTGAAGCCAGAGTTCCGCGAACTCGCGTGCCGTGTAGGTGAGTGGCCCCACCCGCTGCCACCGGCCATCAGCCCACCGCAGGCGATTGACGACGCGGTAGTTGACGACCTGCGTGCCGACCTCCTGATACTCCAGCAGTAGTTCATCGAAAGTGAGTGCCGAAATCAACGGAACCGTCCTGTCCACGCCCGCCTCGATCGTTACGGACACTGTGCCCGCGAAACCGTTGATGTCATAAAGCCGGCCGCGGAAGCCTCCAAAGCGGGATGTGCAATTCTGCGTGAAGCCCGCCAACAGGAACAGCGCATCGCCCGAGGCATTCTTCGGCACCAATTGGACGGTGTCACCGGTCCAGTTATAGCGACCATCGCGCTCCAAGGTAAGGACCCGCTGCCAACGGCCCTCGTTGCGCCGGTAAAGATAATGGGAATAGTCGTATCCGCAATAGGTGCCCATCGCCGTTCGCAAAAACAGATATTCGTCGCGCCCCTCAACGGAATAGAGTTTGATCGGGCCGAGCGTACCGAATCCTTCGCGACCGTAGGCGGCATCGTCGGCTAACCGCTCAACGAGACCGCTACTCTTCAGAGCGGCATTCAACTGCTTTTCGATCTCCCAATAACTGGCTTGTGAGTCATGGAGAAAAGCGGCCTCGCTCCATTCCAGCAGGAGCTTCCGCAGTGTGTCGTGCTCGGGTTGACCATCAGTGTCGTAGTTCCGCCCGATCTCCCTCAACCGGCCCAGTGCAGCTTGGATCTGCTCCAGAGTAGCGGCCTCGGTCAGTCCCGCCAGCAACACCAGAACGAGAATTCGGTGGATCGTCCGCAACATACGTCGATGATTCTGAGCTTAGCGCGTCGGCGGCAAGGTGTCCGCTCGCCTGGTGGCCGTCAACAAAGAGCGTGATGTTCACCGCGAGCCGCGCACACCGTATTCTGCTGTATTCTAAAGTCATCATGACGCGTACAGTCACCATCCGGCTGCCGGAAGAACACTATGGCCGGATTAAAGCTGCGGCAGAGGCTGACAACCGGCCGATCTCCAACTTCATCCAGACGGCGACGCTCCGCTTCATTGAGCAGAGCGAATTCTGCGACGAAGCGGAGATGGATGAAATCATGGCGGACGCGAAGTTGCTCAAGAGCTTGAAGGCTGGATCGCAGGATGCGAGCAAGAGCCGCTACAGTATCGTCAAGGGTGGCGTCAAAGGTCACTGATGTTTGAGGTTGCGGAAACGCCCGAGTTCCAGCGTCTGCTGGCACAGCTTCCCGCTAGCGATCGGCGGCGTCTTGAGCACAAGCTATCGAGCTACGTCTATCCAATCCTCCGCGCCAATCCACTCACTGGTCCGAATATCAAGCGCCTGGTCGGATTCTCCCCGGCTACCTGGCGCTATCGCGTCGGCGAGTTCCGCGTGTTCTTCGAAGTACACGACAACCTGGTCATCATCACCGCGGTCCACCGGCGGCGTGACGCTTACTAAGCAGCCGTTGCAAACTGAACCTCCCGCCAAGCCGCAAAGAACTTCTTCGAACTTGGCGCCTTTGCGCCTTTGCGGGAAACCCTGGGCAGACTGCAACCCCACGCCCACCCCCGCTCGCGTAGAATGTCCCCATGCCCTGCGCATCTCGCACTCTCGTCGCCCTCTTGCCTCTCTGCTTGTTGGGCCCTTCTCTCTCCGCCCAGACTTATGACCTGCTCCTGAAAAACGGCCATGTCATTGACGCCAAGAATAAGATCAGCGGCAAGCGCGACGTCGCCATCAGGGACGGCAAGATTGCGGAGGTGTCCGCTGAGATTGCGGCTTCGAAGGCGGCGAAGGTGGTGGATGTGGCGGGGCTCTACGTGACACCCGGCCTGGTGGACCTGCACGTCCACGTCTATGCCAGCGCGGCCAAGCCCTCCAGCTACTGCGGAGCGCTCTCGGTCTTCCCCGATGACCACACCTTCCGCAACGGCGTCACCACCGCGGTCGACGCCGGGACCTCCGGCTGGAAGAGCTTTGAGGAGTTCAAGACGCGCGTCATCGACAAATCCCGCACCCGCGTGCTGGCGCTGTTGAACATCGTGGGCAGCGGGATGTGTGGCGCCGTCGAGCAGGACACCAAGGAGATGGACCCGCAGCAGGCCGCCGCCATGGCCAAGAAGTACCCGCAGATCATTGTGGGCTTCAAGACGGCGCACTATACCGGACCGGAATGGGTAGCCGTCGATGCCGGCCTCGCCGCCGGGCGCGCCACCAATCTGCCGCTGATGGTCGATTTCGGCTCCTTCCGCATTGAGCGGCCGTTCGAGACGCTAGTGCTGGACAAGCTCCGCCCCGGCGACATGTACACCCACATGTACTTGAACGCCGTGCCCATGCTCGACAAAGACAACAAGATTCGGGACTTCATGTGGCAGGCCCGCAAGCGCGGCGTCCTGTTTGATGCCGGACACGGCGCGGGCAGCTTTGTCTGGTGGCAGGCCGCGCACGCCATGAAGCAGGGCTTCCCGCCGGACTCGATCTCGACCGACCTGCACGCCTCCTCAATGAACGCCGGCATGAAAGGCATGCTGAACGTGATGTCGAAGTTCCTGGCCATGGGCATGCCGCTCGATGAAGTGATCTTGAAATCCACCTGGAACCCCGCCCGCCAGATCCACCGCGAAGAACTGGGCAACCTGAGCGTCGGCGCCCCAGCGGACGTCGCCGTCATCCGCCTCACCAAAGGCGACTACGGCTTTGTCGACATCAACGGCGGCCGTCTGAAAGGCACGCAGCTGCTCTCCAGCGAGATCACCCTCCGCGACGGCAAAGTGCAGTACGACCAGAACGGCCTCACCCGGACCGATTGGGACAAAATCGGCGGCCGCTACGGCGCCCAGGGCGACGGCACCTGGGACGCGACGATTGGCCAGACGGTTCGGGCACGCAAGAAATAGACCTGCATCACTTCGCGCATCAGAGTGATGCGGCCAGTGCTACACTCGAAGCATGAAGCCCATCACTCTGCGCAATCTGCCGCCCGCGCTCGCTGAGGTGATCGAAGAGAAGGCACGCCAGGATGGCACCAGCCTGAACAAGACCGTGATCAAGCTGCTGGAGACCGGTGCGGGCCTGGACAAGCCAGCGGGCCCGCCTTATCACGACCTGGATTGGTTCATCGGATCCGCCACCAAGGAACAGGCGGACGAGCTTGACCGCTACATTGCCGAACAACGCGTCATCGATCCGAGGGATTGGGAATGAGACACCTGCTGCTCGACACCTGCGCTTACTCGGCGCTTGACCGGGGCCACGCCGAGTTGGCGGCGGCGGTCCATGCGGCTGACTCAATTACCCTGAGCGCCGTGACGCTTGGCGAACTCCGCGCGGGCTTCAAGCGCGGCACGCTGGAAGGACTGAACGAGAGCAAGCTCGTCAAGTTTCTATCCAGTCCCCGCATCGCAGTTGTGCCCATCGATGCCGAGACTTCGCAGTTTTATGGCCAGATCATGGCTTACTTGCGCCGCCAAGGCAAGCCCATCCCCACCAACGACATCTGGATCGCCGCCAGCGCCATGCAGCACGGCCTGCGCCTGGTCACCACGGACCGGCACTTTCGCGAAATCCCGCAAGTAATCGTCGACTACTACGAGCCTGCCACCTAGGCCTACTTCAACCCCGTCGTCCGCCGCAGAAAGCTGCTCATCGCCTCCAGCGCCACCGGCGAAAAGCTCTCCTCGATCTGCGAGTACTCCGCCGGACCGCCCGTGTTGGCGGTCTGGAAAAGGTGATTCAGCTTGGGCAGACGCTTCACCTCCACCAGTTTGTCGCCGCCCTTCTTCAGCGCCGCCTCAATCGCCGGCACGTTCTGATCCGGCAACACCTGCAAGTCCAGCTCACCATTCAACACCAGCACCGGACACTTCACTTGAGCCAGCGCCACGGCCGGGTCCAGGCGGAGGAAGGCGCGGAACCAGGGTTCGGTCACCTGATGGGCCATCTCGCTGATGCCGGTTTGCGTCCCCAGCGTCTCCTGGATCTGGTGCACCACTTCATCCGCGGCCATCTCAGTGGCGGCCAGCCGGAACATCGCCTCCTGCATCTTGCGCTGCGTGGCAATCGCCTCCTCCGGCGCCTTGCTGGCCCGCAGAATCGCCGCACCCTGGGCATAAAGAATCTGATCACCCGGAACGCCCGTGCCCGCCAACAATACGAGAAACGCCACATCCGTGCGGCGCGCGGCCACCAGCGGAGCCACGACGCCCCCCTCACTGTGCCCGCCCAGGCCCAGCTTCGCGGAAGCCAGTTCCTTGCGCGTGCGGAGATACTCAAACGCTCCTTCCGCGTCGAGCGCAAAATCGAGCGTCGTCGCACCCTTAAACGTGCCCCCCGACTTCGCGGTCCCCCGGTCGTCATACCGCAGCACGGCCACGCCCTGACGAGCCAGATGATCCGCGATGACGGCAAACGGCTTGTGGTCAAACAGCGTTTCATCCCGATCCTGCGCGCCGGAACCCGAGATCAGCACCAAGCCCGGATGCGGCCCCGGCCCGGCTGGGATGGTCAGCGTCCCCGCCAGTTTGATCCCCGCCGCCTTGCTGGAAAACTCGACGTCTTCACTTCGGTAGGGATACGGCGGCTTTGGCGTCTGCGGCCGCTTGGGCGCACTGGCGGCGATGTCGGCGGCAGTCAAGCGCCGCAGATTTAACGTCAACTTCGCGCCCTGGTTAAAGGTGCCCGTCACCAGATCCCCAGCCTCGTTCAGCTGCCCTTCGTAGGAGGCGCCGATATTGGCGATCCGCCAAACCAGCCGCCCCTCCGCAAAGCTGACTTCCGAAACCGGAATGCCTCGGGCCCCTTGATCAATGCTGTCCAGCGTCGCCTTCAAGCCACCCTCGCCGCGGCTGACATTCAAGCGCAGCCGCAGATCGCCCACCGGAATCTTCAGCGACCCTTCCCAGGAGCCTTCAATG
>JBIKMK010000153.1:0-8196 GCA_044359315.1 Bryobacteraceae bacterium
CCCACGTCAAGCTCAGAGCCGGCTGACCGACCACCGGCAGATCCAGCTAAAGGCGCTCCAAGTAGTGACGATCAAAGGCGCTGAACAGGCGGTACAGAACAACTAGATTCATGGCCGCACCGATAAACCAATGGACCACCGCGGGGACTGCGCGAGGAAGGAGAATCCCCACGAAGCTTCCGGGCATGGTCGCGAAATAGATCAAGATCGCCTCGTACCCCATGCTAGAAGGACTAGAGAGAGAGAGAAGGCAAACCAAGTGACCAAAATCACCAGCAACAGGTAGGCCAGCGCGACTAACGCGCCAAGCTGGGACACTTTGTATCGATCCATCCACTCCGAAGTCTTACGCCAAGAGAGGCTCATCGCGAGATCGCCAGGCGCGCCCGAGCAGCGACCACCGCTTCCGCCGCTGCCTCGGCCGTGTCGGCCAACGCGGTTAAATGACCCATCTTGCGACCATTACGGGGTTCAGCCTTGCCATAGAGGTGCAGCTTCACGCGGGAGTCTTCCAGCGCAGCCGACCAGTTGGGTTCGCCCGCTGCCCCGTGGACGCTGGGCCATTCGTCGCCGAGCAGGTTGGCCATGGCGGCGGGGCGCCAGTATTCGGTGGAGCCTAGGGGCAAGCCGCAGACGGCGCGGACGTGTTGTTCGAATTGGCTGGTGGCGCAGGCTTCAATGGTCAGGTGGCCGGAGTTGTGGGGCCGGGGGGCGAGTTCGTTCACCATTAGCGTGCCATCGGCCGCCTCAAAGAACTCGACACACAACAGGCCCACGACATCCAGGCCTTCCAGGACCGCCCGGGCGATCTCGGCGGCGCGGGCCGCACCAGAGGCCGGGGCTTTTGAGACGTCGAGAATGTGGTTGCGGTGGGCGTTCTCGATGACGCCGAAGTGCGCGAAGGTGCCGTCCGCACCGCGCGCGGCCACCACGGACACTTCACGCTGAAACGGGATGAACGCTTCCATAATCGACGCCGGACACCCGGCGTCGGCCCACGCGGTGAGCGCCTGGCCGGGGCCGATCACTTTGGCTTGGCCCTTGCCGTCATAGCCAAAGCCCGCGGTTTTGAGCACGGCCGGGTATGGCGCGCCGATGAATGATTCCGGACCCACCACTTCGCGGAAAGGCGTCACCGGAATGCCGTGGTTGCGCAGCCAGGTCTTTTCGCGTAGGCGGTTCTGCGTCGTGTGCAATACGCGACCGGCCGGGCGGACCAGCGTGACAGCTTCACAGGCGGCAGCCGCGGCGGCGGAGACGTTCTCGAACTCGAAGGTCACGACGTCGACGCTCGAAGCAAACGCGCGGACGGCGTCAATGTCGTCGTAGCTGCCCGTGAGCTCGATGTCGGCGATGTGGCCGGTGGGGGAATCCTGATCGGGCGAATAGGTGGTGACGCGGTAGCCCATGGAGCGGGCGGCGATGGCCGTCATGCGGCCCAGTTGACCGCTGCCCAAGATGCCGATGCGTGCGCCGGGGAGGATCTGTTTCACGGTGAGGAAAGTCAGGCGGGCGGAAGAGTCTGGGAAAGGACGCTACTGGTCTGGGTTTCGCGGAAAGCGGTCAGCTTGGCCCGCAACTCATCATCATGGAGCGCCAGGACAGCAATCGCGAGCAGTGCCGCGTTGCGGGCGCCTGCTTTGCCGATGGCCAGCGTACCGACCGGAATCCCGGCGGGCATCTGGACGATCGACAGCAGCGAATCGACGCCGCGCAGGACTGCGCTTTCCACCGGGACGCCGAAGACCGGGACAGTGGTTTGCGCCGCGACCATTCCCGGCAGGTGGGCCGCGCCGCCCGCACCGGCGATGATGACGTGGAGGCCACGCTCCGCCGCGGATTGCGAATATTCAGCGAGTAGTTGCGGAGTGCGGTGCGCGGAAACGACGCGCGTCTCGTAATCGACACCGAACTCCGCCAAAGTAGAGGCGGCGTGACGCAGGGTTTCCCAGTCACTCTGGGAGCCCATGATCACGCCGACACGAGGCATGTGCTTACTGGCCCTGGCCCAGCGAGTAGCCGATCTGGCCGTCGAAGGTGTAGAGGCTTTCGAACTTGACGATGTCCAGCGCCTGGGCAGCAATGCGGCCCATCTGGGAAACGCTAGTGGCGTGGGTCATGGTCTTGCTGCCCAGCTTCTTCAGGAACCGGCAACGGTAGACGTCGGTGGTGAGCGTATCGGGGAACCCGTCCGGCCACACTTTGGTGCCGCGGTTGGAGATCATGTCCAACTTCAGGCCGTCGCCTTCGGTCAGCTGCAGGATCGAGGCCAGTTCGTTGGCCGTGTCCTTCCAGCCGACGAAGACATCGATGCCGACGAGTTCCTTCACCGAGCCGGGAACGGTGGTGTAGATCTGCGTCGGCGCTTTGAAGTTCTTATATTCAACCGACTTCAGCGTGGCGGGCTTCTGGCCCATCCGGTCGACGACAGCTTGCGCGAACTCCTTGGTGCCCACCTTCTCCTTCGACACGCCTTCCTTGAAGATGTCGTAGGTGTGGATACCGTCTTCCAGCGTCTTGAGCCACGCATTGTGGATGCGGGAAGCCACTTCCGGCTGGCCGATGTGGTTCATCATCATCACGCCACCCAGCAGCAGACCCGTCGGGTTGGCCATGTTCTGACCGGCGCGGCGCGGGGCGGAGCCGTGGATGGCTTCAAACATGGCGTACTTCATGCCGATGTTGGCGCTGCCGGCCAGGCCCACCGAACCGGCGATCTGCGCGGCCACGTCGGACAGGATGTCGCCATAGAGGTTCGGCATCACGATGACGTCGAACGCTTCCGGCGTGTCAGCCAGCTTGGCGGCGCCGATGTCGACGATCCAATGCTCATTCACCAGATCCGGGTATTGCGGGGCGATCTCATCGAAGACCTTGTGGAACAGGCCATCGGTGAGCTTCATGATGTTGTCTTTGGTGAAGCAGGTCACCTTCTTGCGGTTGTTGGCGCGGGCGTACTCAAACGCGTAACGCACGATGCGCTCGCAGCCGGACCGGGTGATCAGCTTCAGACACTGGTGCACTTCGTCGGACTGGCGGTATTCGATGCCGCCGTAGGTGTCTTCTTCGTTCTCGCGCACGATCACGACGTCCATCACCGGGTGCTTGGTGTCAACAAACGGGTGATAGCTGACGCACGGCCGGATGTTGGCGTAGAGGCCCAGCATCTTGCGCGTGGTGACGTTCAGGCTCTTGAAGCCGCCGCCCTGGGGGGTGGTGATGGGCGCCTTCAGGAAGACCTTGGTACGCGTGAGCGAGTCAATGGCGGAAGGCTCAATGCCGGCCGAGATGCCGCGCAGATAAACCTTCTCGCCAATCTCGATCTCTTCGATGTCCAGTTCAGCTCCGGCTTCCTTCAGGATGTGGAGCGTCGCGGCCATGATTTCGGGGCCGATGCCGTCGCCGTGGGCGACAGTGATAGGAGTCTTGGTTGCCATAGGGGGAAAACGAATCCTTAAGGATAGCAGACCTGCCGGGCTGCCATTGATTCGGCCAGGTATTTCATGACGGTGGCCGGCGTGTTCGATTTCTGACACGTGGCTCCGGATTGCAAACGTTTCGGCTATAATCAGTAATGAGTATCATTTGTGTACTAACCAATACTGCCCCGCTTGCCACCGGTGTTGAGCATGGCGATGGCAATCAGGCCTCCCACTGGAAGTATCGCCGCAAAAACAAGTTCGGCATCATGGATCCGTCCGGCCACTTCGGGGAGGGGTCCCCGATCACCAGCAACGACTTGATCGCGCTCGATGTGATCGGGTGGGACGCCGTGCCGGAGCCGTCCGCAGCTTACCTGCTGGGCGGGGGCTTGCTGGCTCTGGCTCTGATCCGGCACCGCAAAATGGAGTAGGCTGCCCGGCCCGTAAGACAGCGAACCAGCACACGGGGAGCCGCGCCAACCAACCCAAAGTACTGGTACATTCACCTGAATCCTCCCGGGCGAAGGGTACTAGGGAAAATCCAGAAATCGATTATCCTTGAACGAGAACCGGGAATCGATAGCAAAAAGCAGACCCGGCAACCCTTGGGAGGATGTGTGCGATCACTCAAGAACGGCTTGCGTTCGCTGGCCCTATTGTCTTTGCTGTTGCCGCAGGCCGCGCGCGCGGGGCTGACCTTCAATTTCCAGGATCCTTCCAATCTGCAAGCAACCTTACCCGGTGCCTATGCGGGCTTTGTCCAAGCCGGAACGATCTGGTCCAGTCTGCTGACCGATGACGTCGCGTTGAACATCGAATTGCGGGCGGCAAATCTGGGCAGCTCGGTGGTGGCGCAGTCGGACGTTCTGTACGCCCAGGTGGGCTACCTGCAGTACAACATCGGGTTGTTTGTTGACCAAAGCTCGCTGACGGACGTTACGGCCTACAACAACCTGCCGTTTGCCTTCGCCATTTCCGCCCTGATGAATTTGACGGCGGAGAACGCCGGCTCCACCACGCCTTACCTGGATGACAACGGCACCACAAACAACTTCTTTTTGTTGGCCACCAGTGCCAATATCAAGGCGGCGCTGCCTGATTCGGTGTTTCCCGGCCTTTTTTCTGGCCTCTACGCCCCCGGTGTGGTGGATTCGGTGATCACGTTCAACGATACGCTGCTCTACGACTATGACCGCTCGGACGGTATTGCCCCGGGCTCGATCGATTTCGTCGCCGTGGCGCTACGGGAAATCGGCCATGCTCTTGGTTTTGTCAGCGGTGTGGACGAGCGGGATCAGAGTCCGGCAGTGGGCGAAGATGATGTGCTGGCCAGTCCGCTTGATCTGTTCCGCTATTCCACCGACAGCAGAGCGCTGGGCGTGTTTGACTGGACGGCGGATGCCCGTGACAAGTACTTTTCGATTGATGGTGGCCTGACCGGGTTGACGCCCTTCGCCACCGGACGCACGCACGGTGACCAGGATGCGGCCTCCTTTTGGAAGCGCACCGTGGGTACTCCTTACGGCGTCCTGTCGCCCGCCGCGTACGCGGGCCAAGAGGGCAACGTCTCGCAAGCCGACCTGATGGCGCTGGACGTGATCGGCTGGAACCTGAATCCCGTACCGGAGCCAGGCACATGGGCCTTGCTGGGCGCCGGGCTGGCGCTGATCGTTGCCCGCACCAAGCGCCGTTGAGCGGCGGCCAACTATTCGATGACCGCCTGCATGACGGCGTTCTCAAAGTCGCGATCCAGTTGACGGTTCGGGTTGCTGGTTTGGATCATCATGATGCCGACGATCTTTTCCTTCGGGTCCACCCAGAAATGCGTCCCGTAGGCACCATCCCAGCCGAAGCTGCCGGGTGAAACACGGTAACCGGCGGCCACGGGATCATTCACCACCTGCACGCTGAGTCCGAAGCCACGGCCCGGCGCGCGGCCCGGCATGGACGCCGGCGCAAAAACAGAGCCCATCAGTTCCACCGTCCGGGGGCTCAAGAAACGCTGGCCATTCCACTGGCCGCCGTTGGCCAACATCAGGCCAAACTGGGCGTAGTCTTCCGCCGTCGAGGTCAAGCCACCACCGCCGGAGAGGTACGTCTTGCTGAGCAGAAAATCGGGGTCCGTCGCCTTTTTCATGATGCCGTCCGCGCGCGTGTAAGCGGTCACCATCCGGGACCAGCGGGCTTCGCCGGGATGGAAGAAGGTCTCCTTCATGCCCAGGGGTCCAAACAGCCGTTGCTGCAGGAACCGGTCCAGCGTCATGCCGGAAGCCACCTCTACGACGTGGCCCAGCGTGTCGAAAGCGGCCAGCGGGCTGTAGACCCATTTGGTGCCGGGCTGGAAGTCCAGCGTTGTAGCACCCAACTTCGGAATGAACTGCTTCAGTGATTGGCCCTCTTTCAAGGGGGCGCGGAAGATCTCCAGCGCATTGTTGCCGCTGCTGCCCAGGCCCGAGACGTGGGTCAGCAGATCCTGGATGTTGATTTCGCGCGCCGGGGGAATCGTGTAAAAGCTGGGTGGCCCACCGGGAGCGGAACGCTCCATCGGCACGGCTACTTTCAGGGCCTTGAACTCCGGGATGAACTTGGAGACCGGGTCGTTCAGCCGCACCTTGCCTTCTTCCATCAGCATCAGAATGGCGACACCCACCACGGGCTTGGTCATCGAGAAGATGCGGAAGATGGCGTCCGCGGCCATGGGCTTTTTGGCCTCCGCGTCCATCTGGCCGTGCGCCTCCAGGTGGGCAATCTTGCCCTTGCGCGCCACCAGCGTCACGGCACCGGTGATCTGCTTCTCGTCGATGTGACGCTGGATGGTGTCGTGGATGCGTTTTAAGCGTTCCTCCGACAGGCCCACCGATTCCGGCTTCACTGTGGCGGCTTGCGCCCAGGGGCTGGCCAGCGTCAACAGCAGCAGCGATATCCCAAACTTCAGTTGCATGAAATCCTCCGGTGGGCAGCGTGCGGCCGCTCCCGAGGCAATTTACCACAAGCGTCATGAGCACTTTACGAAAATGGCGCCAGCGCTCCTATCATGGAGGGATGCGTTCTGTTTGCCTGCTAATCGTGATCAGCCTGATGCCCGCCTGGGCCCAGAAACCAGCGCTTTCCCCAGCCGAGGCGGCGATTGTGCAGGCGGTGGAAAAGCAGACGGAGCCTTCGATTGCCCTGCTGGAGCGGATGGTGAACCTGAACTCGGGCACCTACAACCCGGCCGGCGTCCGGGCCATGGCGCAGTTGATGGAAACCGAACTGAAGGCGCTGGGCTTCACCACGCGGATGCTGCCGATGGATGCCATCAAGCGCGGGCCGCATCTGGTGGCGGAACACAAAGGTGCGGGCGGCAAGCCGGTGCTGCTGATCGGCCACATCGATACCGTGTTCGAACCTTCCAGCCCCTTCCAGAAGTTTGAGCGCAAGGGACGCTCGGCCGTTGGCCCCGGGACGGGTGACATGAAAGGCGGCCTGGTGGTGTTGCTGGCCGCGCTGCAGGGCTTGAAGCAGTCCGGGCAACTGGACAAGCTGCCGATCACCGTGTTTCTGACGGGTGATGAGGAGTCGCCGGGGCGCATCGACGGCTCGCCCAATCTTTCTCGACAGGATATGGTGGCCATCGCCAAGCAGTCCCGCGCGGCGTTGAGCTTTGAGGGCGGCCACAAAGGTGTGGGGCATGACTACGCCACCACCGCCCGCCGCGGCTACACCGGCTGGGAGCTGCGCTCCACCGGTAAGGCCGGACATTCGGGGCAAGTCTTTTCACCGAGCGCCGGGTATGGCGCGATCTACGAGATCACCCGGGTGGTCAACACCTTCCAGCAGACACTGCAGGAGCCCAACATGACCTTCAACGTCGGCCTGATCCTGGGTGGTGGCGAAGTGCAGGCCGACCCCGACGGCGCGGCGACCGTGAACGGCAAGCCCAACATTGTCGCCAGCAAGGCACTGGCTCGCGGTGAGATCCGCGCGCTGACCTCGGAGCAGGTGGCCCGCACCAAGGACCGCATGTACGCCATTGTCGCCAAGAGCCTGCCCGGCACCAAGTCGGAGATCGTGTTCGAAGAAGGCGGCGCGCCGATGCCGCCGACCGACGGCAACCGCCGGTTGCTGGAAGTGCTCAACCAGGCCAGCCAAGCGGCGGGTCTGGGGGAGATCTTGGAGCTGGACCCGATGCTACGTGGTGCCGGTGACATCTCCTACATCGCCGAGTACACCGACTGCCTGGACGGCCTGGGAGCCGTCGGCGCCGGTAGCCACGCCGTGGGCGAAACCGTGGAACTGGATAGCATCGCCAAGCAAGCCAAGCGGGCCGCGTTGCTGGTGCACCGGCTGGCGCGCTAGTGATCGCTTGATGATTGTTCCCGGACACGAGCCCCCTGCGCCAACTGGGGAGCCGGTTCGGGATTTCAACCGCCTCCCCAGCTGACGCGAGGGGACTCCGCTGCATTCCATCAAAGCTCTAATGGCAGCCGAGACACGTGAACTTGCGGCCGTGGCAGACCTGGCATTCCTGTTTCGCCAGATTCAGCTTGGCCAGACCCGCGGAATGCTTGTCGAGAAAATCGGGCGTGTGATGCACCGGCTTCAGCGCACTCACCGGTTGCGTGTGGCAGAAGCTACAAGAGAAGGGCGCATCGATCTTCGAATGGCAGACCAGGCAATCGCCCATCAGGGCCAGCCCCGCGCGGCGCTGGTCTTCCTTCAGGCCCGTGTGGCAGGCCTCGCATTGGCTGCCCGGCAGGTGGCCCTCCGGACGCAGGTGTGTACCGCGCTCGCG
>JBIKMK010000154.1:0-8195 GCA_044359315.1 Bryobacteraceae bacterium
AGCAACTGCCGGGCTATCTCTGGATCACCACCCGGAAGCGGCTTGAGATCCTCGGCAGCCTCCCAAAGCCGCCGCCGGTACCCGAACCAACGCAGTGGCTCCACGCCATGCGCTAGGCAGGAGATCCGCGCCGACAACAGAAACCGGGCCCAACTCTCAATCCGGTGCCGCGCCCAAGCAGGTGATTCGGTCATCTTGCTGCCTTCACCGAGGCGGTAGAACTCGATGGTCCCACGCGTATGGACCACGCGGGCCCCGGCCAGCAGACAATTCAAAAACATCGCCTGATCTTCGGCAATCACCAACTCCTCGGGAAAGCCCCGCGCCTTCTCGACAATGGAGCGTCTGAACAGCGCGGCATGCGGCACGATGGACCAGTACGTCAATAGTGTCTCCACCATGCGCTCGGGCGGCGGCAGGCCGCCTTGCTGGAAGACGTGGTTGTCTGCCAGAAATCGATCGCCCTCGAAGTGGCCCTTCACCCATGGGCCATAAGCGATGTCGGCGCCACTGGCCTCAAGCGCTCCCACCTGGACTTCCTGCTTGTTGGAGGCCGCCAAGTCATCGCTATCAAAGAAATGGATAAACTGTCCACGGGACTCGCTGAAACCCCTGTTGCGGGCCGCGGCGGGGCCCCGGTTGGTTTGGCGGACCACCCGCACAGGTGGCCCGAAAGCGGCCGCCGCCGCCGCAGTGTCGTCGGTGGAGCCATCGTCGACGACGATGATCTCATCGGCCGCCACCGTTTGCGCCAGCAGGCTACGCAACGTCTCACCGATTAGCGCAGCCCGATTGTAGGCTGGGATGACGACCGATAGCCGGATGCTCAACTGCGCGTCCCCGCCTGCTTCCAAAGCGCCAACAGTTGCTGAGTGGGATCCAGCCGGGCCATCTGCATGACGCGCGCATGCGCCCGCTGGCCAATGGCGGGCCATTGAGCGCGGACCTGCCAAGCCCGCTCCAGGGCTTGCTGGAAGGAATAGGCTGTTGAGCCTTCCGCAATGAAGCCGGTGTCGCCCTCATCGATCAACTCGCGATTGCCACCCACGTCGGTGGCAATCACCGGCCGTCCCAGCATCATCGCCTCCAGCGCGGCCAGCGGCAGGCCTTCTCCATGCGAAGGCAATACCAGCGCATGATTGTCGCACCAGATCTCTGCCAAGCCATTGACGAACCCGGCAAAGGTGACGCGGTCCTGCAGTTGAAACAGGCTGACTAAGCGCTCGAGGTGCTCTCGGTCCGGGCCGCTTCCATAAAAGGTCAGGTGCCAGGCGCGTTCGCGCCATACCGGCTGCCGCAAAATGTCCAGCAGGATGTCCTGGCCCTTCCAGAGCATCTCGAAGCGGGCCACCGACGCCCACCGGACACCGCCCTCCATGGCGGGCCAAGCCAGTGGCCGGGCGCTATTCTCGCGTACCGGATTAGGCAGCAGCCAGCCCTTTGGAGGCTCCACGGCAAACTGGCGCCGCGCTTCGTCGAGATTGCGTTGCGAAAGAAAAATGCAGCCTGCACCCTTAGCCATTACCTTCCGTACGGCCAGGCGCTCACCGGGGATCACAGGAAGGTGGGCGGAGTTGAACTGGCAAAAGAGAATGTAGGGGGTCCGCGTCCGGGTGAGGCTTTCCACCAAACCGGGAACATAGCACATGGCTGGCAAGGAGCCCAGCGAGACCAGGATGGTGTCAAACTGATCTAGCGTGGAAACTGGGAAGCTGGCGCGTAACGCCTCTTTCCAGGGCTGTAGGCGAGCCAACGGGAATACGTTCCACTGCTTCACAACCCCGCCGCGGGCGGCAAATTCCTTGATCTGGGCGGCGGCGGCAATATCCGGGTGCAGGAAAGCCGTTACCTGATGGCCTTCCTCAAGCCCCCGCATTGCGGCCAAATGCCATACCGTTTCGCTGCCCGCCCAGGAGCAGCCGCGCATGTTGGAAATGATGGCTAGCTTCATCGTTGCGGCACGCCACACAACCGCCGCATCTTCTCCACCAGTCCGCCGTGGATCGTGTCGGGGTGAAACCGGTCCTCATACATCCGCCGGGCGTTCTGGATAAGTTGCGCTCGGCGGATGGGGTTGGCTGCCAGTTGGCTGATCCGCTCGGTACAGGCTGCGGCAGCCGGATCGGTGACACACTCAGCGGAGTCGTACTCTCGGGCCACGCGCACGGCTGATGAGTACTCTGGGGCCCAGATGAGAATGGGGCGGCGGAAAGAGAGGTAGTCCAGAAACTTCGTCTTGAAGCTGGTCCGCTCCACATGAGCACAACCAGCGCCAAAGCCCATGGGCAGCAGCAAGAGATCACTCCGACCGGCTTCAACGGCCAACTGGTCAAACGGTAGCCGACCGCCAAACACGTTCGCCGCGATGGCCCAGGCGTCAAACTCGCCGCTCCAACTCTGCAGGCTGCCAAAGATGCGAAAGCGGATGGCCTCCTGCTGGGAGCCGTAGTCCCGGGTATGGGTTACGAGCGATTCGATCATGGGTCCGTACCAATCGCCCAGGCTGCCCCCGAAAAAGACCGTGAAGGGCTGGTGTTCACCCCGTGACGGTGCCGGCTCCTCGAGGGCCATGCGCGCACCTGTTGGGTAGAGCACATGGGCATTGGGATGATCGCCCAATGCTTGCTTCATTCCGTCGCTGGTACACAACGCCAGATCCGATTCGCGGTAAAACTGCCGGAACCGGGCTTCAACGCGCGGACGGAATGGCTCCGCCGCGAGAAAGGCCCCATAATCAAACCAGTCATTGAAACTAGCCACCAACGGCACACTCAAGCGTCGTGCCAGTTGCTGGGCCGCCAGTGCCGTCCAATCCCACGACCCGGCCATGGTGAAGACCGCGTCGGGGCGGAACCCCTCCGCCGCTTGCGTGACGCTCGACGGCAGCAAATGCCGACCGTGCAGATACTCGGCTCCGTAGACCCAGGGTGCCAGACGGGTGCGCGTCAGACGCCGCCACGGCGCCGGAGCCTGGAACAAGAGCGGACGGTAAGAGATAGTGTATTGATGAACCTGATCGCTGTTGGTGGCGACCAAGGTTTCAAAATCAGGGCGCTCTACGAAGTGCCGGTAGAAGGTCATCGCGCTGCCCCAGGAAGGAAGTGGCGGCGTATAGCTGAGGAAGAAAATGCGCATCGCTGGGCCGGACGGCGGAAGGGTCTATCTGCCTGTGGTGGACCTTATTGGTGAGGTGGAATGAATTTGGCTCGAGCGTCAAGAATCGGTCTCGTGCGGAAGCCCTTACCACCGACGGTCAGGCCCGGCTTAGAGTGAGCCAATCAGGGTGCCGGTGCGCATGCTCGGCGATTCCCTCGAGTATCTGCTCCAGCGACATTTCCAACCGCCAGTTGAAATCGCGAGCCGCCTCGGTGTTGTTCATCGCCATCCAAGGAATGTCGTACATGCGAGGTTGGGGATCGGAGGCCGGTTGGTGTGCGCCGAATTTCTTGTCACACCAGGCGGTCAATTGAGCCAACGACATCGCATTGGCGGGTCCACCACCAGCGGTATAGATCCGCTGCCCGTCACGGCGGACCGTTCGGGTTTGGGCGATTAGCAAAGCGGCCAGATCACGAGGATGAAACGCGTCGCGGGTCTGGTGGCCCAGTCCATTAAAACCTATGTATCGCAGCGGCCGGCGCCGCAGGTGAGCATTCAGCCAGAATGCGAAGATTCCCTGGGCCGCTGTGCCAAACTGCCCGGCTCCCGCCAGGACGCCGCAGCGCGTAACCCACACCGGAAAATCGAAGGCAGCACCATATTCAACCGCCATGATCTCCGACGCCAACTTGGTGGCGCCGTACAGCGAAGTGGGGGCGGCGGTGGAAAAGCTGGCCCCAATACCTCCCACCGTCAGGCCCGCAGGCAGCGCCGCCGCGCTGTCGACCACGAAGGCGTGATCCTGCACGCGCAGGGGAATCGAAATCAGCGCGGGAATCGAATAGACGCGGCTGCTGCTCAGCAGCAGGATACCTGCTTGATGCCGTCTGCAGTACTCCAGCACATTACCCAGTGCCGCCAAGTTGTGCTCGAATAACTGGCGGCTGCTGCCCGAACCCGCCACACCTGCCAGCACGCTGGGATTGGCTGCGGCGTCAATTACCCAATCGCAGGGCGGCAGCGCATCCACGTCACTGCCACAGCGGAGATCGCCATGAAAGAACTTGACCCCCTTCTTCTCCAGGCCGGCCCTGTTGGTTTCCGCGCCCGTGCGCATCAGGTTGTCAATGCCCACGAGGTGCAGGCCTTCCACGCGTTCCAGCAGACATTCGGCCAGCGCGTTGCCCACAAAACCGCAAATGCCGGTAATCAGAATCCGCATGAACTAAACCGCTACACCAAGCCGCTTGTTCCAACTGACGGCAATCTCTTGGAAAATAACCGGCAGGCTCTTGGTGATGCTCCAGGATGGGTAGTGCTGCTGCATCTTGCGCAGATCACTGTAGTAGCAGATATGGTCACCAATCCGGTTCTCGTCAACATAGCGCCACGCCATCGTCTTGCCGGTCACCTTTTCGGCCATCGCGAAAGCTTCGACGATCGAACAGGAGTTGGCCTTGCCTCCACCCAGATTGTAGACTTCTGCCACGCGCGGTGCTTTCCAGAACTCGTACATGAAATTGGCGACATCCTCGGAATGGATGTTGTCGCGGACCTGCTTGCCTTTGTAGCCGAAGACCCGGTACTCGCGGCCTTCCACATTGCACTTGACCAGGTAGCTGAGGAAGCCGTGCAGTTCGACACCGGCATGATTGGGCCCGGTGAGACAGCCGCCGCGCAAACAGCAGGTAGGCATGTTGAAGTAGCGGCCATACTCCTGGACCATGACGTCGGCGGCCACCTTGGACGCCCCGAAAATGGAGTGTTTGCTCTGGTCGATGGAGAACTCTTCCGCGATGCCATGTTCGTAGACCGGATCGGCATAGTCCCAACGGGTCTCGTGCTCGGCCAGTGCGAGTGTGTTGGGTCGATCGCCGTACACCTTGTTGGTGGACATGTGAATGAACGGCGATTCCGGACAGAACTGCCGCGCGGCTTCCAGCAGGTGCAAGGTGCCAAGCGCATTGACCTCGAAATCGAGAAAGGGTATCGCCGCCGCCCGGTCATGCGACGGCTGCGCCGCCGTGTGGATGATCAGGTCCGGCCGCAGTTGCTCCATGAGGGTCAACACGGCCGCGCGATCACGGATGTCCAGGCTGTCATGCCGGTAGCCGGGGATCTCTTGTTGCAATTGGGCCAAAACCCAACTGGTGTCGCCATCGGGTCCAAAGAAGACGGCCCTGTGGTTGCTGTCGATTCCGGACACGGCAAAACCTAGGCGCGCAAAGGACCGGGCTACTTCGGATCCGATCAAGCCACAGGACCCTGTCACCAATACTGTCGGTTGTTGTTTCACTCGTAACACCTCTCTAAACGCATCGGCCCTGATCTTCGGCTGATGGCGCTTCTTCTCGCCTGGGCCAGCCGGGCCCGTCAGGAAAACCCGCACCACTGGAATGAGTCGGTTAATCCGTTTCCACGCGAGCCAGGGCACCGGCTATCTGTTCATCGAACGTTCCCGCTGCCGGCTGGCCTGCCACGACGTGGCCGCTGGAAATGGTGTACACACAGTCGTAGTTCTGAATCGAGGAGAGTCGGTGCGTCACCACCACCATCGTCAATGATCCGCGAAGCGCCGACAGCGCCTCCAGCAGGCTGGTTTCGGTGGCGTGATCCAGCGCGCTGGTGGCCTCATCGAGCACCAAAATCTGGGGCTTGCCGTACAAGGCGCGAGCCAGTCCAATACGTTGGCGCTGCCCGCCCGACAAGCGCGAGCCTCGTTCTCCCACGATTGTGCACAGGCCGTCCGGCAGTTCGCCGGTGACAAAGTCGTGGATCTGGGCCATGACACAAACCTGTTCGAGCCACGCGTAGTCGATTCGGTCTTCGGGAACGCCCAGGGCAATGTTGGCCGCGATGGTATCGTCGATCAGGAAGATGTCCTGGGGCACATAGCCAATGGAGGCCAGCCAGGCCGGGATCAATGCCGGCGTCAGAGGTTTCCCATCCACGAAAACAGCGCCCGCGGTGGGCTGGTGGAGCCCGAGAATGATATCTAGCAACGTGGACTTGCCGCATCCGCTGCGGCCAACGAAAGCCACCGAGGAGTTTCTGGCAATCGTCAGAGTGGCGTCCTCAATGACAGGCCGGGCCTCGGCGTGATAGCTAAAGGCGACACGCTCCAGGTGCAGTGAATGCTTCAACGGCAGCGGAGCCACGGTAGAGAATGAGGGAGTAGAAGAATCGGCCTCTACCGAGGCAAACTCGTCATAGATCTCATCGAGATGATGCGTCATGGCCCGAAGCTGGGCAATCTGCCCATACAGCAGCTGCAAAGTCGGGATCAGGCGGTAACCGGCCAAAGCTATCACGCCCAAGGTCGGCAGAATGGCGGTGAGGGTGCGGCCCTGGGCGGCCATAAACAATACTGCGGCTACCAGTCCGCCGAAGGCCAGGGGTTCAATCAAATAACGGGGGCCGTTGGAGTAGACAGGTAGCCAGATCATCAATCGCGCCTGCTGGAGCGAGTGCTGGGCAAACCGGTTGATAAAGAACTCTTCGGCCCGTTGCACCTTGACCGGCTTGATACCCCCCAACAGTTGGCCCGCTTCATGCCAGGACCAGCGCTCGGCTTCCTTCAGTCCGTCAGAGGCCGTCATCAGGCGGCGATTGACGTAGCGGAAAGCAATCAGGTAAAAGCCGCCTAAGCTTCCACCCGCTACCGCCGCGATCAGCGGATCAACCCAGCAGACGAAACCCAGCAGCAACAGTATGCTCAGCAGGCGGGCGATGCTATCGAGCAGCGGTAACAATACTCCTTGAACGTAGGAAAATACATTGCTCGCCACTTTTTTCAGCAGTAAGCTGGAGTTGTTGGCCAGAAAGAATGAGTATGGCTGGGAGGCGAGGTGCCGCAAGAGCCGCAGGCGAAGCCAGTGGCCAAACTCGTGTCCATACCGGACCCGAGCTACCTCGCTCAGTAGATTGATCAAATTACTTAAGAGTAATAATCCGATGGCAGCAATGCCGGCGGTGAAGATTAACGAAGTATTGTCCATCGCCGGCAGGATGGCCAGCCATCGCCTCCCCACTTCGGAATGCCGGGCTTGATCAGGGTCAGCCGCCAGTGCGAGAAAAGGGAAGATGGATGTTACGCCGGCAACCTGGGCCATCCCTTGAGCGAGGATCCACAGAAATACCACAAGCAGTTTCCGTCGCCCGTACGGCCGGGCTAGCGCATAAGAGCGTTGGATAAGTTCGATAGTGGGAGAGGCGTGGATCAAGCGGGCTTAGGTCCGTCAGATGGGGAAGTTCTCAGGCGGGCGGGACCACATTGCGACGATCTTTTCCAGGTGCGGTTGTCGCATAGTAATCCTGATACGTGGGTGCTCCCGCCTGTGGAACCCAGTCATTGAGTATGCTTCCGAGAACCGGTATCCCGTCTTCCTGGAAGCGGCCGCAGATGGCCTGAGCGGATTCGTGGGTGGTAATGCCGGACCGAACAACTAGAACGACACCATCGGCGCTCTTGCCAATCAGCCGTGAGTCGGGGAAAGGGAGTGCAGGAGCTGTATCGATCAGGACAAAGTCGAACTGTTCGCGTAGGGCAGCGATGATCTTCTCCAGGCGCTTGGAGAAGAAGAGAACGGCTGGTGAAGGAGTGTCTGCCAGTCCATGAGTCATCACCTTCAGATCGCTGGAGGGCAGGGAAACGTAGTAATCGGCGAATGATGTGCCGTCTACCGGAGTGCCATCAGTAAGCAGGTCACTGAGTCCCTGTGTCTCGGGAAGTCCGAGGAAGCGATGGAGCCGGGCCCGCCGGAGATCGGCGTCGACGAGCAGAACCGAGTGGCCGCTCTCGGCCATGGCCATCGCCAAGTTTCCGCTGAGCGTTGTTTTTCCTTCTCCGGGCCCCACGCTAGTGATTACATAGACGGCACTGTGGCCAGCCGGCTTCGACCGGAGGATCGATGTAAAGGCGTGACGGAATGATTCAGTGAGGGCGGGCGATTGTTGTTGCCAAGCATCCAGCTCGAGTACCGGTTCTTCCACGGTGGCGGCGGGTTCCAGGCGACGCCTGATCAGGGGAATGCGCGGCATTAGCTTGGGGGTGGGGCGAAGTGTGGCTGAGGGGATCACCCCCAACTCGGGTACAC
>JBIKMK010000156.1:0-8114 GCA_044359315.1 Bryobacteraceae bacterium
ACGACGCGCGCCGGTCTTCCTGGTTGCCCAATACGGCGATCTCGAATTCGCGGCCCACAATGCCGCGTTCGATGATCACTTTCGTGTCGTACTGCGCCGCATTCTCGAGCGCCGGGCCCAACTGCTCGCGCGTCTTCACCTTGGTGATGCCCACGCTCGACCCCAGGTTGGCGGGCTTCACGAATAGGGGAAACGGTAGGGTGATCGCGTCCGGGTTCAACGCTCCGCGGTACTGCACCACGTAGTCCGTCACGGGCACGCCGGATTGCTTCAGCAGGCGTTTGGTGACTTCTTTATCCATGGCCACCGCCGAACCCAGCACGCCGGGGCCGACATACGGCAGATCGGCTAACTCGAACAGCCCCTGCATCGTGCCATCTTCACCAAAGGTGCCGTGGAGGGCGGGGAACACGACGTCGATCTCCCGATTTGCGCCCGGTTCCGGTGCGATCGGCTTGGGCCGCCAACGGCCATCCTTCGCAATAAAGTAGTGGATGACGTGATAACGTTCCGGATCCAGCCCTTCGATGATCGATTTGGCCGAGCGGAGCGAGATCTCATGCTCACCGCTGCGGCCGCCGTAAACAACTGCGACACGCGTTTTCATTGCTTGAATTACAGAATCTTCTTTCCCAGCGCCGACAATATCAGTTCGACGGCCAAGTCCGCCGTCCGGTTGCTGACATCCAGCACCGGATTCACTTCCACCACTTCCAGCGATTCGAGCTTACCGGAATCGTGCGCCATCTCCATGATGAGGTGCGCTTCGCGATAGGACAAGCCTCCTGGGACGGGCGTGCCGACTCCCGGGGCGGTGGCCGGGTCAATCGCGTCCATGTCAAAGCTCAAGTGGAAGCCGGCCGTTCCTTTGGTGGCGATGCGGATGGCCTCTTCCATGATGCTGCGCATCCCGCGCTCATCGACATCGCGCATGGTGTAGCCATGGACGCCCCACTGCGCAATGTGCACCTTCTCGCCCGGGTCGACATCTCGCAGACCCACCAGCGCCACGTTGGCCGGATTCAGCGGCGTACTGCTCAAAAGCGGCTTCGGCTCATGGCCCAGCAGCGCCGCCAGCGGCATGCCGTGGACGTTGCCCGAAGGCGTCGTGTCCGGCGTATTGATGTCACCGTGCGCATCGATCCAGATGACGCCCAACTTCCGCTTCTTAGTGACACCGGAGATGGTGCCCGCCGCAATCGAATGGTCCCCACCCAGTACCACCGGGAAGCGGCCCTGAGCCACGATCTTGGCCACCTGCGTCGCCAGGCGCTTGCAGGTGAGCGCGATCGGCTGCAGATACTTGGCCTTGGGGTCGCCTTCAGGCAGGCTCTCCTGCTGCGGTGCCTCGACATTGCCGAGGTCCACCACATCATGGCCGAGCGCCGAGAGGCGGTGGTGCAGGTTGGCCACCCGGATGGCGGAGGGCCCCATATCGACGCCACGGCGTCCGGCGCCAAAGTCCAAGGGGGCGCCGATGAGCGAGATTTTCATGACAACTCAATTCTCTCGATTCCGGGGATGCGATCAAAGTCGCGGTCGAAGGTGGCGATGTGATGGATGCCGTGGTTCAACATCACCGCGGCGTGAAGGGCATCGCGGGCCGACAGATTGGGAACTCCCAGAAGCAGCGTTCGAGCCCGGTCTGTATCAGCAACCGTGATATCCAGAATCCTGGGGCATAGTAGGACGAACTCGTCATAAAGGCGCGCTCCCAATTCGGGACGCCGCTCCGCCGAGTAGCGGTACAGGATCTCCTGCAGCACTTCGGCGCTCGTGCAAACATCGAATTCCATGCGACGGACTCGCGTCAGGAATTGTGCTGCCGGTCCCCGGTGGGGATGATCCCGCCCGGCGACATACATCGGCACATTGGCGTCGATGAAAATCTTCATTCGGGCAATGGACCATAGCGATTATCAAGGATCGCTATGATTTCCTCGATATCAGCCGTTGGACCATTCATCTTCATCATTTCCGCCACCGGATCATGATCCAGCGGTCGCCGCGATTCGCGAGAAAGCTTCTCTTGCACTGCCTCGCGGACATACTGACCACGCGAGGTGCGCGCCCTTTTGGCGGCTTGGCCCAACCGCGCTTCCATCTCCTCCGGAATCAGCACCTGCAGCCGATGACTCATATGTGCAGGTTAGCATGCTCATATGGGCATGCCTTACGGCCGAGTGCGGTAGAGCATCCGCGGATACGCGATCGTTTCCCGGATATGTTCCGTGCCGCACATCCAGGCGGTAAACCGCTCGACGCCCATGCCGAAGCCGCCGTGGGGGACGCTGCCGAAGCGGCGGAGGTCGAGGTACCAGTTGAACGCCTCTTCCGGCAGTTGGTGATCGTGCAGGCGCTTCTTCAGCAGCTCCAGGTCATGGATGCGCTGGCCGCCGCCGATGATTTCGCCGTAGCCTTCCGGCGCGATGACATCGACGCCCAGGACGACATCTTCGCGCTCCGGCGCTGGTTGGAAGTAGAACGCTTTGAAAGAGGCGGGGAACCGGTCCACCAGGACGGGCTTGTCCATGTCCTGGGTGAGCAGGGTTTCGTCGGCGTTGCCGAAGTCGCCGCCCCACTGGATTTCGCTGCCGCGCTCCTGCAGGATCTTCACGGAATCATCGTAGGTCATCCGGTTGAACGGAGCTTTGATCGATTCCAGCTTTGAGATGTCGCGCTCCAGCACCTTCAGTTCGGCCTGCCGGTTGTTCAGGACGCGGTCCACGACAAAGCAGATCAGGCCTTCGGCCAGCTTCTTGACGTCTTCCAGATCGGCATACGCCATCTCGGGCTCCACCATCCAGAACTCCGTCAGGTGGCGTCGGGTCTTTGACTTTTCGGCCCGGAACGTCGGGCCAAAGCAATAGACCTTGCCCAGCGCCATCGCGTTCGCTTCGTTGTAGAGCTGGCCGGACTGGGTGAGGTAGACCTTTTCGTCTTCAAAGTAGTCCACTTCAAACAGCGTCGAAGTGCCTTCGCAGGCGGCTGGGGTGAAGATCGGCGTGTCCACCAGCGTGAAGCCGTTGCCGTCAAAAAAGTCGCGGATGCCCTTGATCACTTCGTGGCGGATCTTGGCAATAGCCGTCTGGCGGCGGCTGCGGAGCCACAGGTGCCGGTGGTCCATCAGGAACTCGATGCCGTGATCCTTGGGCGTGATCGGGTAGGGCTCGCTTTCCGGGACCCGTTGCACGATCTCCAGATGCTCGACATCCATTTCGAAGCCGCCCTGGGCGCGCTCCTCGGCGCGGATGCGGCCGGTGACGATGATGGAGCTTTCCTGGGTGAGGCCTTTGATGTCCTCAAACAGGGCCTCCGGCAACTGGGCCTTCACGGCCACGCACTGCATCAAACCTGATCCATCACGCAGGATGGGGAAGGCGATCTTGCCGGACTTGCGCAGGTTGTACAGCCAGCCAGGGATGGAAACCAGTTCGCCCACGTGGTGCTGGGCTTCGGCGATGGTGATACGGGGGATACTCATTTTCGTTTCTTCTTGGACCGCTCCAAATCTTCTGGAGATGGGGGTTCGGCGGCTTCAAGCAGCCGGGCAAAGGTCTGCTTGACGGCGTCCATTACATTCGGCACGTCGGTTGGTTCACGCAGTTCCAATACCAGCGGCCACTGGTCTCCACCGGAGGCCAACAGGGGCATGGCGGAATTCCATTCGATGGTGCCGCCCGCGGACGTCAGCGGGAATAGATGGAGGTCGCTGGTGCCATCATTGTCATGGATATGGGTGGAGCGGATGCGGCTCTTCATCAAGGCGAACGCCGGCTCCAGGCCTTCCATCAGGTGCGCGTGGCCCGTGTCAAAGCAGAAGTCGAGCTTCAGATGGGTCACTTCCAGGAAGTGCAGTAGGCGTTCGGCGCTCGATAGCTTATTGGGCGTGTTTTCGAGCAGGATGGAAACACCGCGGGCTCCGGCGAATAGCTTCAGTTCTTCCAGGCAGGTGAAAGCGTAGTCCAGCTTGAAGTCGTCAAACTCGTCGCCGCTCACGCCCAAGTGCTGGATCAAGTACTTGAACGGGATGTCCTCCGATATCTCAATTGCCCGCTTGATCTCATCCACCATCGCGATGCGCTTCCACTTGATCGGCTCAGTGAGATTGAGCACCGCGTCCGGTCCGGTGCGGCCCCAGCAATCGTCGGTGTACATGGGCGCATGCAGGGAATGTAGCTTCAGCCGGGAGTCACGGAACCAGTGCCCCAGTTCGCGAATCTGCGGCTTGTCGCGATAGTCCAGGTGCTGGCGGGCGCAGAAGATCTCCACCAGCGGAATACCCGCATTCCAGATCTTCTCCAGCCAGACAACGTTCAAGCGGTGATTGACAAATAAGTGCGTCGAAAGAGCGAGATCCATGAATTCCTGACTTAGTAACCAGCCGCCTTGCCGCTCTGCCGGGCACCCGAGTCGGAGCCGCCCTGCAGCCAGCCATCCTGCACCAGTATGCCTTCCACGCGCGCCACGCCGCCATTGGTGATCTCGACGGTGTGGCCGCGCTGGCGGAGCAGTTGGGCCGTGTCCGGCGACACCTCACCCATGATGTAGAGCTTGTCCGGCTTCCATTGATTGTGGATGCGCGGCGCGTCAATCGCCTGCTGCATATTCATCTTGAAATCGACCACGTTGAGAAATGCCTGTAGGACGCCATTGGGGATGCGGGTGCCGCCCGGAGCGCCGAGCACCATATAGAGCTTGCCGTCCTTTAGTGCGATGGTGGGTGTCATCATCGACAAGGGCCGCTTGCCGGGCTGAATGGCATTGGCCTCCCCGCCTACCGCGCCAAAGATATTCGGTACCCCGGGCTTTGCGGAAAAGTCGTCCATCGTGTTGCTCAACAAGAAACCCAGGCCGGGCGCGGTGACGCCGCTGCCGTAGCTCGAGTTGATGGTGTAGGTCATCGCCACGGCATTGCCTTCGGCATCTACGATCGAAAAATGCGTCGTCTCGGTCGGCTCCGGCTGCGGTAGAGGACCGTTGCGTATTTGGTCCGCGGGCGTCGCGCGGTTGGGGTCAATCGAAGCGCGCAGCCGATCAATGTAGGCGCCGCTGGTTAGGGCCTTGACCGGCACTTTGACGAAAGCGGGGTCACCCAGGTACTCCGCCCGATCCGCATAGGCGCGCTTCATGGCTTCGGCCACCCAATGATAGGTCTGCGCAGAGCCGAAGCCCGTCTTCTCATAACCGGATCCGTCCAGCATCCCCAGAATCTGTGTCAGCAGGATGCCGCCGGAACTGGGCGGAGGGGGCAGGATCAGCTCGACGCCCTTGTAGATGGTGCGCAGCGGCGTGCGCTCTTCGGCCCGGTAGTTCTTCAGATCGTCGAGTGTGATCAGCCCGCCGTTCTTGGCCATCTCGGCGGCGAGTATCTTGGCCGTCTCGCCCTCATAGAAATCTTTCGAGCCCAGGCGCTGGATGCGCTTCAGCGTCCGCGCCAGCTCCGGCTGCACCAGCTTCTCGCCAGCCTCATAGAACTTGCCGGAGCGTAGGAAGAGGCGGTTCGATTCCGGGAACGGGCTCAGCAGCTTGGCCGCGCTCTGGAGACTGCGGGCCTCGGCATAGCTCAGCGTCACGCCGTCGCGCGCCAGCTTCACCGCTGGCGCCACCAGCCCGGCCCAGGGCTTGCGGCCATACTTCTTGTGCGCCAGTTCCAGGCCGCGCACCGTGCCGGGAACGCCTGCCGCCCGCCAACCCACCACGGAATCTCGCGTGGGCTTGCCATCCTTGTCGAGATACATGTCGCGGCTGGCTGCCGCGGGCGCCTTTTCGCGAAAATCGATGAAGGCCACCTCGCCGGACGCCTTGCGCAGTAACAGAAAGCCGCCGCCGCCCAAGTTGCCTGCGGAAGGGTGCGTCACCGCTAGCGCCAAGGCGACCGCTACGGCGGCATCTACGGCGTTGCCGCCCGCCTTCAATACCGCCACTCCGGTGTCTGTGGCGTGGGGCTCCTGCGCGACCACCATGGCCTTCCGGGTGCGGACCGGCTCGCTGGCCAAGAGGGGGAGTCGAGCCAGAGCGAGGCAGAGAAACAAACGGTACATCACATCCATCAGTGTAGCTTCGCCGCCAAGCAGGACCTCATCAGGCGCGGGTTGATTCGTCCCCACCCAGCAGATCTCGCGAGCCCAGCGAGTACTTGAAGGCGGCCACTGTGACCATCAGCAACACGGCCAGCGTCGCCAAACCCGACGGTGCGTACCACGTCCGCCAATCCATGCCAATGACGAGGTTGCCGGTGAGATTGATAAAGAAGATAGCTGCCATGGACGTGACCATCCCCAACCGAACCAAGGCGAACATCAACAGGCCAAAAATCAACAGGTACATGCCGAAGGTGAGAATCCAGTTCGGTTCGCTAGGCCGGAAGCCTTGTAGAAACGCAAACAACACGGCACCTGCCACCGCCGCCAGCCAATCCCGGCGCAGCAGTTGCCGCAGGCCGAAAATCACGAAAAATAGCATCAGACCTGTTTGCAAGGAGATGGCGAAGTTGAGGAAGAAGTTAGCGAACCAGGGCCGGACCCCTTCCAGAACAGTAACGTTTCCGGCCGTTCCCAGGCCGTCCCGCTGCACCGCGTTCACGTCTACCACCCCTGGGATCACGAGCACCAACGTAGCCAGAGCCGCTCCAATCAGGATGTGAGCACACACTTGCGGGTCCCACCAGCGGCCCGCGATCAAGCGGTTCCAAGTGACAATCGAATGGGGCCAGCGTGCCCGCAACGCCGGCTCCAGCGCGATGTAGAGCATCCAGACGATGGCCCCGGCACTAAGGCAGCTCCCAAAGGCCCAAAAGACCAGCGTCAGCATCTCCACGCTCACGACGGCGTGGACTTGTCCGGCCCAGGCCAGTATCGAAAGGACCACCATCGCCATGCCCAGCCGAAGCGCGCCGCGGCGGTCAGCCCGGCCAGCCTTCCAGTTCCGCCGGGCCAGCAGTCCCGCAAAAGCCAGGCCGATCATTGCGGCCAGGATGCCCAGGCCCAACCGCAGCCGGTCAGCCAGCGTCTCCGGTTGGGCTACTGTGCCATCTTCCTTCATCCACGGCCACACCACCCGGGCGTGAGTCAGGCGGCCCTTCCAGGTGCCGACTTCGAAAGAGATCTGGGTTTGCGGGAGCACCGGATGTGGTCCATGCCAGGCCTGCAGCTGGTCCGTGGCGCTGCGCGGCGTTGTTCGCGGCGTAATCTCCGTGAACCTGCTCATGTCCAACTGAGCCGCGCGAAAGACATCCTCCACCGCGATCGCCTGCGGCAGTTCTTGACCTAACCCGTAGGGCACCGCCTGAAAGCTGCGGAGACGTCCCTGGCCGTCCAGTTCCATCTCGATCATCCCCGGCGCGATGGGTGCCGGATTGTCGCCGCTGAGATTCCCCACCGGCAAAGCGACCATGTCTTGAAGCGACTCACGGTATCGCCCGGCCAGCGGTGATTCCCCCGCCAGCCAGGCATCCCAGTTGTTGGGCACCTTCAACGACTGCATGTACTGCAACAGCCGCTGGCGATTCAACAGCCACAGCTTCTGATCCTTTGGCTTCTGCCCGTAGCCGAACTTTTCCGCCATGTCGCGGGCCTTCTGTTGCAGAACATCCGGCGGGTAATCGCTCGGCGCGTGATACAAAGCCCCATCGCGTTGCTTCAATAGCGGCTGGGCCAACAAGCCGCCCACGACAATGCCCAGGCACACCAGCGCCCACTTGCGCGAAAGCCCCTCCGTACTGCCCGCCGCCGCCACCATCTCGGGCGACGGTGTTTCACCCGCCGCCAGTGCAGCCGCCAGCGGATCGCCACCTGGCAAGGCAGCGGCGATGGCTAGCGGAGTGGCGGGACGCTTGGCCGGTTGCGGGTCCAGGCAGCGGCGGATCACCTTCTCGACGGCCGGATCAATGTCGGCGGCCACCGACGACATGCTGGTCAACTGAATCGCTTCCTGCAGGTCCAGTAGTTGCGGAATCGTCTGGGCGTCATAGGGCTTCTTGCCGGTAAAGACCTCATAGAGCACCAGGCCCAGTGCATAGATGTCGCTCTTGGCCGTTACCTCGACGCCGCGCAACTGCTCGGGCGACATATAGGCCGGCGTGCCGTTGCGGGCTTCGGGGCCGGACATGGTGT
>JBIKMK010000157.1:0-8071 GCA_044359315.1 Bryobacteraceae bacterium
CCGGTTCACCTACGAGGCCGCGGGTTTGCGCGTTCAGGAAGGTGTTGACGGCCAGGTAGTCGCTTTGGCGGAAGAGGGTTTCTTTGTCCACCAGTTCGACATTCAGCGCGGCGGCCTGGGCGCGGTCGATGTAGGGGTCGTGCGCGATCAAGGCTCCAAAGCCGAGCGACTGGACCATGCTGAACAGCTCGCGCGCAATGTTGCCGCAGCCGAGCGAACCCAGCACGCGGCCCTTGATGTTCCAGCCGAGCGACGGCAGGTCGCCACGCCAGCCGCCGCGCCGCACCAGTGCGTCCTGCTTGACGAGGTTGGTCGAGAGCGCCATCAGCAGCGTCAGGATCGCCTCTGCGACGGGCCGCTTCACGGCTTGCGGCGTGATGGCCAGGGCGATCTCGTTGTCGGTGATGGCGTCGGTGTCGATCATGTCGTAGCCCACGCCCCAGCGCGAGATCAGCGCTAGGCGATGGACGCCGGTGACGCTTTCGCGGGTGAACTTGGTGGCCAGGGCGAAGATGGCGTCGTAACGGTCGCAGGCCTCGGGCGTGGCGACGTTGCCGGGCATCTCCGGCATTCTCTCCCAGGTGATGCCCGCTGGGCCGAGCACGGACTCCAGTTCCTTTTCAAACTTGCCTTGGGCTTCGACGAAGAAGTCCGGGGTGATACCGACACGGAAGGTAGCGCTCATGTGCAGCGCGATTATATCGATCTGGTGACGGCAGTGGAAGGAGGGTTTTTGGGGTGCGCGCGTTGCCTGACCGCGCCCTCTCGGCTACTCTGAAGTTTCACCCATGACTCCCCAACAGATTGCCGAATCGCTTGGCCTTACTTTTGAGAAACAGACGCCGGGATACTTGAATCTCTGCATCCGCTCTGGCAACCAGCTGATTAGCTCGGGCCATGTCAGCACGCTGAAAGGCAAGCTGGGCCTTGACCTGGCGACCGAACAGGGCTACGGCGCGGCGCGCGATTGCGTGGCCAAGATTCTGAATTCGGTGTGGAACGCGCACGGCACGCTGGACGGCTTGCGGGTGGTGAAAGTGCTGGGCTGCGTGAACTCCGCGCCGGACTTTATTGAGCACCACCTGGTGATCAACGGCGCTTCGGACTTGCTGCACGAAATTTTCGGCAAGACCGGCAACGGCTATCACGCGCGGTCCGCGCTGGGCTTTGCTTCGCTGCCCACCGGGGTCGCGGTGGAAGTGGAAGCGGTGTTCGAGATTCTTTAGTTTCAGTGCTGGGTTTCCCGCAAAGACGCCAAGAAGCAAAGAGCTGCCTTAGTTACCTTTGCGGCTTGGCGGCTTGGCGGGAAACTAGAAGCGAATTCCCTATCGCCCGTTCGCGCTGATGCTTGAACTGCTGCGGGCTTCAATTCGCGTCATCGCCATGCGGGCTAGGCGCGCGATGCTGATGGGCAGCATCAGGCCGAAGCCGCGGGGGCCGGTGGTCATTTCTTCGTCACGAGGCGTTAGGGCTTTTAGCGCGGCTAGGTCTGAGGTGTCGCCCAGTTCGCCGATGATGCGGAGGGCGGTGAGGCGGCTGGGAATCTCGTTGACGGCCAGTAACTGCCGGGCCCGGGCCAGCACGCGGGGGCTGCGGAAGCGCAGCGCGGCTTCCAGTGCCATCAAACCCGCCGGGTCATGGATCTCAGCCAGTTGCAGCAAGGCATCGAGTGCCTCCGGTTGATCGAGGTGGGCCAGCGCCTGCAAGCCGGCCATGCTGACCAGGGCATTCGGGTCGCGGGCCGCGGTCAGAAACACGGGGATGCGCGCCGGGTCCTCAAGACGTCCCAAGGTATCGACGGCCACTGCGCGGACATCGGGCCGCGGATCTGCGGCGGCCTGGGCCAATTCGTCCACGGCGCGGATCTCCTGCAGATTGCGGGCGGCGCAGGCGCGCAGGGCTTCATCGGCCAATAGCTCCACCATGCGAGCTCGCACGGAGGCTTCGCGCGCTCCACGCAAGGCGAAGCAGGCGTCGTTGCGCTGGGCGGAGCTGAACGTCGTGTCGCTGGAGCGTTCCAGCAGGGCGTCTTGATCAGCGACTGTTGCGGCCACACCGATCGCGAGCGCGGTGATGACGGCGTACATTACCGGGTCTCCTTGCCGCTCGGGTCGGTGGTGGTGAGTTCCTTCAGCTTGGCTTGGGCGATGGCCGCCTGCCGCAGGTCGAATTGCGGGTTCAGCGTGAGCGCCTGCTGCAACTCCCGCACAGCGTCGGCTTTTTTGCCGAGCGCGGCGGCGATCATGCCGGCGTGGTAGTGGAAGCTGGCTTCCGGCGTGCCCATCTTGAGCGCCTTGGCGATCGCTTCTTGCGCCGCCTCCAACTGGCCATTCTTGAGGAGTGCCCAGGCCAGGGCGTCGTAGCTGAAGACATCCTGGCGGATGTCGAGTTCGCCTTGCGCCAGTTCGAGCGCGCGTGGCAGTTGGTGGTCCAGGTTGGCGAAGATCAGCACCAGTGTCCGGTTGGCGGGCTGTTGGGCGGCGCGCTCCATTTTGTCCACCACATCCACCAGCGCCAGCTGCTTTTGCGCTTCGGCCTTGTTGCCGACCACGGTGTAGAGATCGTGCAAGGCGGCGGCGTGTTCGGGGGCGGGGTTGATGGATTGAGCGCGCTTGGTGGCCTCGATGGCTCCGGTGAGATCGCCGGCCATGGCCAGCGCTTTGCCCAGGCCGCCGTAGGCCGGATGATAGTTGGCGAGGTAGCGGGTGGCACGCTCAAAGGCGGTGCGTGCGTCGGCCGGATGGTTGGTCCGCAGGTAGAGGTTGCCCAGTTCCACCCAGCACCAGGCCATATGCTCAGCGGAGCGGCTGCCGGCTTGCAGCGCCATCTTCATCAGCTGGATCGCACCGTCGGGGTCACCGGTGACATAGCGGTACCAGGCGGCGCGGTTGTAGCTTGATAGATCTGGCCGCAGCGTCACCATCTTCTGGTACGCATCGGCGGCACCGGCATAGTCGCCCATCTCCATCAGGGCGTCACCGAGCGTGCCCCAGTTCCAAGGATCATCGGGCGCGATCTGCACCAGCTTGCGCGACGCGGTGGCGACGTTCTTGAAGTGGTGATGTTCCAGGGCGATCTCGTTTTTGATGCGCAGGGCTTCGTAGTTGCTTGCGTCCTGGGAGAGCACGTTGTCGATCACTTGCCCGGCGCGGTTGAGATAGACCGGGTCCGTGGTTTCGCGCATCTTCTGGAGGTAGGCGGTGGCGAGGAGGTTGTGATAGTGCAGGGTTTCGGGCTTGGTGTCGACCAGCGTCTGGTACATCTTCAGGCGGTCGTCGGTTTTGAGTTTGGTGACGCCATCGAGCAGGGCACGCTCTTTCAGGGCGGCGGCGAGGCGCTCCGGATCTTGCGCGAACACGGGGATGAGCAGGGAAGCCAGACAGCAGAGAATCATTTTTGGTTGCATGGGGAAGTCCTCGTCTTTCTTCTTCTGGCTGAAAAAATGGGGCGGCAGCGTCCCGCCGCCCCGCAACCAGAGGAAGGTTCGTCTTTGCTTATTGGTTGGTATTCAGGCCACGGCCGTTGGTGCCTTCCATCTGCGAGTGCTTGAAGCCCGCATGCGGAGGCGCGTGGAACGGAAACCGGTTCAAGTAAGGGATGTCGTTGCCGTTGACGCCATCGCCCAGGGGCGGGGCGTTCGAAAAGCCGGGCACCAGCACTCCGGCCAAGGCGCGGAAGCCGATGTCGACCACGTCGTCACCGATGCGGCGGCCACCGAAGGGCCACCCGGCGTTATCGCCGCCCAGCGGTCCCAATCGGCTCTGGCTGGCCATGGGCGTGGGCGCGATGGTCAGGTCGATGCGGGTGATGTCGGGCACGAAGACGCCCAATAGATCGTTACGCGGCGCGGGGGGCACGTTGATGCCGTAGACGCCTTTGAGGATGCCCGAGGCGAAGAACGGGTCGCCGATAAATTGCGCCCACTGGCGGTCATCGGCGGGCTGGCTGCGGTTCCATTTGTCCTTCATGGGCAGCGGGATCAGGGCTTCGACGGTGAGCGGGTTGCCGACACGGTCGACCTGCATGTACTCGCCGATGTTCACCGGGTCGCCGGGGCTGGGGCGGAGGGTCACCAGTTGGCGGGCGGTGACGGCCCAACCGGCGATCTTCGCGTTGGGCGAACGCGGGTCGGTGGGCACGGTGCCGTCGGCGGTCAACATGGTGATGGGCGCTTCAATGGCGATCAGGCTGATGTTGTAGCCGGCAAAGCCATCGACGGCGGCGGGGGCAGCCGGGCCATTGCCTTGGTCGGCCATGCCGGCCAGAACCGGCGCGGGCGCGCGGAAGTTCAGGGTGTCGAAGGTGGCGCCGGAATCGAAATAGAACGCATCGTCGCGCGGACCGGCGAAGACACGCATGCCATTGGCCAGCTCAAAGATCGCCGCTTTGCCGAGGTTCTCTTCGTAGTTGGGGGTCGATTTTGGCCCGAGGTTGGGCGGGGCGACGGTCAACATTTTGCCGTTGCGGTCCTTGTCGTAGAAGGTGGCGGTGCCGGTCTTCAGGTTGCGGACCACGACGGTGTAGCGCTGTACCAGGAAGACTTCCGGGCCGTCGATGGAGGAAATCTTGCCGAAGTAGGAGACAAACGTCGGGTTGTCGCGGAGTTCGGTGCGGAACACCAGGTCCACCTGGAGGTCGGCGTTGCCGTCCAGGCCGCGGGAGTTGTTGATGTTGAACCGATAGAGAACGCTATCGGAGAACTTGTAGTAGCTGGGGCCGTTGTCCGGGTTTTGGAAGCCCTGCACGGACATCGACATCACGACACGATCGGTGTGGCCGGATTCATAGCTCCGGAAGATGTAGAAGTCGTTCAGGTTAGCCGTCTGGTCTTCCAGCAGCAGCGGACCGTTGCGATGGCTGGCCGCGAAGGTGGCGCTGATGGCGAACGCCACGGCGGTCAGCCGTTTGATAGTGGGTAGCATTTCCCCTCCTTAATTGAGGAATCTCAGCTGGTGTTACGGAGTTCGGGGCCAATTGGATTTGGCGGATGCTAGAATTCCGGGAGTCCGGTGCGGACGCTCCGCGCCCGGCCGAGGGGGGACGACATGCTGCGACACGTATTGGCGACGTTGGCTTACCGCACCGGCAAGGCACTGCGCGGTGCTGGCCCGGAGTTCGCCCGGTACTCCGCCGGGGACGGAATGCGGACGCCGGTTGAGATTCTGGCGCACATGAGCGATCTGCTGGATTGGGCGCTCTCCTATACGCTGGATGCTCCGGTTTGGGCTCCGAAGGCGGCGGGGGAGTGGGAGGCGGAGGTCGCCCGGTTCCATGCGGCCCTGGAGGCGCTGGACGAACGGTTGGCGGCCGGCGAGCCGTTGAGTGTATCGGAAGAGCGGCTGTTTCAAGGTCCGTTGGCCGACGCGCTGACGCATACCGGGCAACTGACGATGCTGCGCCGTCTGGCGGCGGTTCCGGTACGCGCGGAAAACTACTTCCAAGCCGCCATCACCACAGGCCGCGTGGGTGCTGATCAGCCGGTCCCCAAGCGGGAATTCTAGATTCGCTAAGTTGTTCATTTGCCAGCTCTACGCGGGGGCCTTGCCAGCCGCCCGTGCCGTGCCTCATAGTGGAGGGAGGCGGAAACTCCGCCCTTTACCGATGGGCCCAGGCACTTCATGGACGGCATCCTCTACCTCACCGAACTTGTGGGGCTCAAGGTCATGGACCTTCGAGGCCGGACGCTGGGCCGTGTCCGTGACGCGGCGGTAATTCCACTCATCGATCCGGACCGGATCGACCGGTTTCTGGTGGGCGGCGGCCAGACGTGGCTCACCATCCGCCACGATCAAGTCCGCGAGATTTCGCTCGACGGTATTCATCTGGCGGACGAACAGCTGACGCCCTACCATTCGGACGAATATCTGCTTCGGGTGGTGCGGGACTTGCTCGATCAGCAGATCATCGACGCCCATGGCCGTAAGGTGGTCCGGGTCACCGATGTCACGTTCCGCATCCAGCGGCATGGCGCGGGCGAGATCCTGAAGATTGAAGACATCGACATCGGTATCCGCAGCATTTTCCGGCGGCTGGCGCAGGGCGTTCTGCCGCCACGGTGGGTGCGTCGCGTGCAGCGGCCGATCGCGCCGCATTCGATTGATTGGAAGACATGCAGCATTGTCGAAGCCGACCCCATGCGGCGGTTGCGACTGAATCTGTCGAACCGGCTGCTGGAAGAGATGCACCCGGCGGATCTGGCGGACATTGTCGAAGAGCTGGGTCCGGATGACCGCGAGGCCATCTTTTCCGGCCTGACCAGTGACATGGCCGCCGAGACGCTTTCGGAAATGGACCCGGACATCCAGGCCTCCATCATGGAGTCACTGGAGACCGAAAAGGCCGCCGACATTGTCGAAGAAATGTCACCCGATCAAGCCGCCGACCTGCTGAGTGAACTGGAGACCGAAACGGCGGGCGAGATTCTGGAAGAGATGGAAGATGAGCCCAAGGGCGACATCGAAGAACTGCTGGAGTTCCGGGAAGATAGCGCCGGCGGCCTGATGAACACCGAATATGTCGCCCTGCCCGCCACCGCCACCGTGGGTGACGCGCTGAAGGCGCTGGTGGAAAACGAAGATCTGCTCGAAACGCTGAACACTTTGCTGTTGGTGGCCGAGGGCGACAAACTAGTGGCTTCCGTGCCGTTGGCCCGGCTGCTGCTGCAGGATGCCAGCATGCCGTTGCGCCAACTGGCCTCAGAACCCCTGATCAAGGCCAAGGTGCACGACCGGCAGCACCGTGTGGCGGAGATGTTCGACAAGTACAACCTGCTCTGCCTGCCGGTGGTGGACAACGACGGCGTGCTGAGCGGCATCATCACCGCCGACGACATTATCTCGCTGCTGAGGAACGAATGATCCGCCTCTTGCAGCGGTTCCGCTATCACATCCTGGTCTTCTTCTCGGTGATCGGGCCGGGCTTTATCACCGCCGTTGTCGATAACGATGCGGGCGGCATCTATACGTATTCGCAAGCGGGCGCCAAGTATGGCTACCTGCCGTTGTGGACCCTGCTGCCGATCACGCTACTGCTGATCGTCACCCAGGAGATGTGCAGCCGGATGGGCGCGGTGACGGGCAAGGGACTGTCTGACCTGATCCGGGAAGAGTTTGGCCTGCGAACCACGTTTGCCATGATGGCTGCGCTGGTGGCCGCCAATCTCACCAACGTGATGGCCAACTTTGCGGGCATCGCCAGCTCGCTGGAGCTGTTCCACATCAGCCGCTACGTCTCGGTGCCCATTGGGGCGCTGATCGTGTGGCTGCTGGTGGTGAAGGGAACCTATGAGCGCGTGGAGAAGGTGTTTCTGTTCGCCACGCTGGCCTACGTGGGCTACATTATTTCGGGCATTCTCGTGAAGCCCGATTGGCGGGAGGCGGCACTGTATAGCGTCCGGCCGGTGCTGATGCTTGAGCCCGGCTATCTCACGATGCTGATCGGCATGGTGGGCACCTCGGTGGCCCCGTGGATGCAGTTTTATCTGCAGGCGGCCATTGTCGAAAAAGGCATCAGCGCGAAGGACTACAAGCAGTCCCGCGTGGAAGTGATTGTGGGTTGCGTGGTGATGACGGTGATCGCGTTTTTCATCATCGTGGCCTGCGCCGGGGCCATCTGGGCTAACGGACCGCGCGACATCAAGGATGCGTCGGATGCGGCGCTGGGCTTGAAGCCGTTCGGCCCGTATGCGTTTCTGCTGTTCGCCGGTGGTCTGTTTAACGCCTCGCTGTTTGCGGCGTGCATTTTGCCGCTATCCACTTCGTACACGGTTTGTGAGGGGTTGGGGTTTGAGGCGGGTGTCAACCGGACGTTCAGCGAGGCCCCGATTTTTTACGGTTTGTTCACTTTTCTGATCGTGGCGGGGGCGGGCGTGATCCTGCTGCCGGGTTTTCCGCTGGTGAAGATGATCCTGTTCAGCCAGGTGCTGAACGGCGTTCTGCTGCCATTCGTGCTAATCTTCATGATTCTACTGGTCAACAAACCGCGGTTGATGAAGGAATGGACCAATTCGCAGGGGTACAACCTGGTGGCTTGGGTGGCCGTGGCGGTAATGATCGGTCTGACGCTGGCATTG
>JBIKMK010000002.1:0-25445 GCA_044359315.1 Bryobacteraceae bacterium
TGGAGCAGGCCAGTTGGGGGCCCACACCCGAAAGCCTGAACCGCCTGCTGGAAATTGGGCGCGAAGCCTGGCTGGCGGAACAGTTTGCCGCGGCACCGGCCGCCTATCCTGACCCGGTGGACATGGGCCAGTCGCTCAGCGCGCTGCAGAGAGCCTTCTTCCGCAATGCCCTCACCGGTCCAGATCAACTGCGGCAGCGGATGGCCTTCGCCCTGGGTCAGATCTTCGTCGTCTCGGGTGTTGAGTTGCCCCAGTACTGGCAGATGGTCCCACTGCAGCGCATGTTCCTGGCACAGGCGTTTGGTAACTACCGGAACGTGATGCAGGAGGTCACTCTATCTCCCACCATGGGCGACTATCTCGACATGGTAAACAATGACAAGCCCAACCCGGCCAAAGGCTATGTGCCCAACGAGAACTATGGGCGCGAGACACTCCAACTGTTTACCCTGGGCCTGAGCAATCTCAGCCCGACGGGTGCCCGTCTGCCGGGAGCACCGTACACTGAGGAAGACGTCAGACAGTTGGCGCTGGCGCTCACTGGCTGGACCTATCCGCCTGAACCCGGTTTCGCTTCCAAGTGGACCAACAAGCGCTATTACTATGGCCAGATGGTGGCGTTTCAGGACCGCCACGACATCAGCAACAAGACACTACTGGGTCAGTTTCTGCCCGGTGGCCGGTCGGCCCAAGCGGATCTCGATCAGGCCTTGGACATTGTCTTCCAGCATCCCAATGTCGGCCCGTTCGTCTCGCTGAGGTTGATTCAGAAGTTTGTCACTTCCAACCCTTCCGCGGAGTATATCGGGCGCGTCACCAGCGCCTTTAATGCCAGCCCCAGAGGGGATCTCAAGCGGGTGATCACCGCCATCCTGTTGGACCCGGAAGCGGGCACCGGCCCCGGCGGGACACTGAGTTCCTCGCAGGGACATCTCCGGGAACCGGTGCTGTTTGCGACAACGCTCCTGAGGTCGCTGGACGCCACGGTCGGCAGCGAACCCGGCCTGGCCTCCCACACCGAGTCAATGGGCCAGAAGCTCTTCTTCTCGCCCAGTGTGTTTAACTACTTTTCGCCGCTCTACCGTCTACCCTCTTCGGGTGTGCCGGCACCGGAGTTCCAGATCCTCAACCCCACCACCGCCTTGGCCCGGATCAACTTCGTCTTCAGCGCCTCCAAGAATCAACTGGGCGGGGGCATCGACATTCCCGTCGAGCACTTTGAATCACTGGCCGCTTCACCAGCGTTGCTGGTGGAGGCCGTCAACCGGGCGTTGATGCGAGGCACGATGAAGGCGGACATGAAGGCCGAAATCATCAAGGCCATTTCGGTGACGGGAGACCTGAGATGGCGGGTCCGTAATGCCATCTATTTAACGGCTACGCAGTCGCGTTTCCAGGTGCAGCAGTAACTCGGAGGATCACATGAAGAAGAATCGAATTGAGTTTGCTCAGTCCCGGCGCGAGTTCCTGTTGAAGAGCGGCCGCCTGGTTTCCACCATTGGCGCCGCTGCTACGCTGGCGCCTTTTGGAGCCGTCAACGCCCTGGCGCAGAGCGGTGATGACTACAAGGCCATCGTCTGCATCTTCAATTTTGGCGGCAATGATGCCAACAACATGATCGTGCCGATGGGCCCCAACTATGCGGCGTATCAGCGGATCAGGGGTAGTTTGGCATTGCCGGAAGCCAGTTTGCTTTCGACACCAACTTCCAAGGGTGAGGCCTTTGGTCTGCATGCCAGCCTGGCACCCATTCATCCGCTTTACGCCAGCAAGAAACTGGCCCTGGTCGCCAATGTCGGCATGCTGGTGAAGCCGCTGACGCGCGAACAGTACCGGACGGGAGCCATCCCCGCGCCCAACAATCTGTTTTCGCATTCCGACCAACAGCAGCAATGGCAGAACGCATCCCCACTGGCCGCTGCCACCACCGGTTGGGCAGGGCGTGTGGCAGATCGGGTGCAGGGCTTTAACGCGCCGTCCAACTTTCCTCCGGCGGTGGCCGTCAACGGAAACAGTCTTCAATTGATCGGCCAGGAAACGCGGCCCACCACCATCGGTGGCAACGATTTTGGCATCGCGGGTAACGATCACACCGTGATCTCGGATGCCCGCCAAGCCTCGCTGCAGGAGATGCTGAAGTTTGATTCCGGCGTCGTGCTTTTCCAGACCGCCAACCGGATCTTGAGTGATGCTCTGGCCGTCTCGAAACAGGTGGAGGACGCCACGCGGGGTGCCGCGGCGCTCACCACCGCCTTTCCCGGCACCGGGCTGGGGCAGCAACTGGCCCAGGTGGCCCGGATCATCCAGGTGCGGCAGGCATTGGGGATGAAGCGGCAGATCTTTTTTGTCTCCCAAGGCGGTTTTGACACTCACAGTGCCCAGTTGGGGATGCATGCCGGCCTGATGACGGAACTCAGCCAGGCGATGCTAGCCTTCTACAACGCCACCGCTGAGATGGGCATCGCTGACAAGGTGGTGACCTTCACCGAAAGCGAGTTTAACCGGACGTTCCAGCCCAACGGCAATGTCGGGTCGGACCATGCCTGGGGAACCCACACGCTCGTGCTGGGGGGAGGCGTGCTGGGTGGTGACATGTATGGAACCTTCCCGACGCACGCCCTGCAAGGCCCCAGCGATTCCGGCGACCGCGGCAACTGGATCCCCACCATGTCGCTGGATCAGTACGGTGCCACCATGGCCCAATGGTTCGGCGTAAATCCGCTTGATCTAGGTTTGGTGTTCCCCAATCTGGCGAACTTCACCAAGAAGACCGTGGGCTTCCTGCCGGGCACTTAGCGGCAGCGGCGCTGTGCGGCTGAGTGGCGGTGGGTGTTTGCGTTGGGCGCGGATCAATGAGGTGCCCGCGATTCCGCCGAATGCTTCTTGCCAGCTTCGTCGCCTGAAGTGTTTGACAAGGGCCGGGTACGCCTTCGGGTGCACCCGGCCCTAGTTGCGTTGGGCGGATTGATTCACCGCGATCAGGCAGAAATGTGGCCGGAAAGCGCTCGACGAGGATGAAAAACAGGCGGGGAATGAGAAGTGGCTGGGAGACAGGGATTCGAACCCCGATACGCGGCTCCAGAGACCGCAGTCTTACCGTTAGACGATCTCCCAGCAAGGCAAGATCATTCACTAGTGTACTATCACGGTCGAGGTTTTGCCAATTCAGGCGGATGGATCATGCCCGCGGTGTGTTGGGGGCTGATTTGGGCGGGCGCAGCGATTGAGCAGCTTTGGTGCGGCCGGCGTAATGCCGCAAGTAGTGGCTCCAGACGGCGGAGTCGGCTCCGGAACTGAAATCCTTCTCCCAGCAACTAGTCAGCGCCACCCGCACCGAAGCTTCCCGCGCTGCCAACAGCGTCGTGACCTCGGGTACCGGCACCAAGGCCCGGGCGGTGACCAGATCGTTCAGCAGGCCCAGCGAATCCTGCAGCTTCTTCAGCCGCCGGAGGCTTTCGACGAAGCGCGGCCCATAGAGGGGTGCGAAAAGCTCCAACCCATAGCGGAACCGTTTGGCGGCAATGCGGAATTCGTGCAGGTGCTCGGCGTCGCCCGTTGAGAAGGCCTCGCGTCCGGTGCGGAAGAACTGGCGGGCCAATCGGGGCAACCACCGCGAGGCTGCTTCCGGCAGCAGCGCCCCCGGTGGCAGGCGCCCCTTCAGCTTCTTCTCCGGTTGGCCGGATGTGAGCGCTGCCCGCCATTGGGCCGCAAAGTCACGCTGGACCCAGCCACGCAGGTGTTCGGTGAGCCGCATCGACCACTGCAATCGTTCCTGATGCAGGTAGGCGGCCGTTTCGGGCGCTCCCTCGGCCAGCAATCCGGAGGCGATGTCCCGGTTGCGAACCTCTCCGGCTAGCGCGAACAACTCACGAATCTCCTGTTTCACCCGCGCGCGTTCGCTGCGGGGGAAGTAGTCGCGGAAGATGTCCAGCGCCGCCCGGAAGCGGCGGGTGGCCACGCGTACCTGGTGGACCGCCTCTTCGTCCGGCAGCCGGAGTGTTTCCTCCACTTGCGCCACCACCCGCCGCAGGCGGTCTTCCATCTGCCGGTAGGCGAAGCGCATCACCGGGATCTGCGTGTAGGGCTTCCTCATTGGTCCGGCCACGGGCGGCGCTTTTGCCGGTGGCGGAGCGGGCGACAGTGGCGGAGCGGGTGACAGTGGCGGAGCGGGCGACAGTGGCGGAGCGGGCGATGGCGGTGTGCTGGGTGGCTCAGGCGTGCCACGGGCACGGCGAATCGGTCCAGCGGGCCGTGGCTTAGCCATGGTTACCGGCTCTCCTTGGAGACGGTGACGGCTAAACCCCGCTGATAGACTTGCCGGAACGGCTCGGCGACGCGCTCCACGGCCCACTGCTCCAGGTCGGTGTCCATGTTGGAACGGAGTCGCAACAATACATCCGGCCCGGACAGATCACAGGTGACGGATTCCACCCGCTGTTCGCGGCTGCGGTCCAGACCATCCACCAATCGCAACAGCGGGATCAGCAGTAGCAGCGCTCGCCGGTTGTCCAGGCCCAATGACTGAAAATCGGCGTGCCGCTGATTCGGCATCGCCTTGCGGTGGTAACGGCACAACTGCCCGATCAACTGCCGTTCGGAATTGGTGAAGCCGGCCAGGTCAGCGTTCGCAATGATGTACTGCGAATGCTTGTGATGGCTGATGTCGGAGATGTAGTGGCCGATGTCATAAAGGTAACAAGCGGCCTCCAGCAGCTTCCCATAGTAAGGCGGCAAACAATGCAGCGGCTCAAGAGAAGCAAACAGGCCGCGCCCGAACTCCGCCAGTTTGCGCGCATGGCGCAAATCCGCCCCAAAGCGGCGCCCCAAGGTTTCCACCACGGCCCGCTGTTCCCGGGTCATCCGCGCCAGCTCGCGCCCCACGCGGCGCTGCGCCAGATCCGCCACCAGGCCATCGCGCAACCCGGCGGCGCAATAGTGGATGGCCGGCAGGTTCAATAGTTCCAGGATCGTAAGAAACACCGCGACTCCCGGCACGATGATCTCGGCGCGGCGGGGTCCGATGCCGGTCACCTTGCGGCGCTCCTCCAGGGTCTTCTGGGTGATGTCCTTGAACACCCGCCGCACTTGCGCGGTGGTCGCACGCAGCCTGTCTGCCTGGTCGCGCTTGGCTCGCGTGATCCGGTGCACGGCGCTTAGCAGCGCGGAGGCCGACGCCGAGGTGGCCACCACGCGGTTGAACTGGCGGCCCTTTAAGCGAGGCATCGCGACGGCCAGCTTCTCTTCAATAAACTCGCGCAGCCGGTGTAGTTCGACTTTGGTGGGCGGGTTGGAATGCAGAAAGGACTCCTGCAGCCGCACCGCGCCCAGTGGTCGTGACCAGGCGGCGGTCAGCCTTCCGAACTCCGCCACAATCAACTCCGCACTGCCGCCGCCGACGTCAATCATCAGCACCCGTTCCTCCGGGTGCGGCCAGACGCATTCGACGCCCAAATGGATCAGCCGGGCCTCTTCCTGGCCGGAGATGATCTCAATCGGAGCGCCGATGGCGGCTGAGGCCCGCTCAATGAATTCCGCCTGGTTGCTGGCATCCCGCGTGGCGCTGGTGGCGACGGCCCGGATGCCGATGACATCGAACCGCTGCCAAGTGGCACGCATCCGCTCCAACACCTGGCAAACCTCGGCCATCGCTTCCGGGCTTACGCGGCCATCATGGAAGACGCTGGCCCCCAGGCGGGTGACCTGACGGTCTTCCGCCAGCCGGGTAATCTTGGGCTGCGGGTCGCCCGGCGCTACATCGGCTACCAGTAATCGAACAGAGTTGCTGCCGAGGTCGACAGCAGCGTATTGGGGCATTACAGCTATCATAAGGAACCGCCGTATAATAAGGAACTGCCTTAAACTTCATGCCCTATTTCCGAACCAACCGTTATCGCGGCAAGCTGATCGTGGTGGAAGGTATTGATGGATCCGGAAAGTCGACGCAGCTCTCATTGTTGAGCCAGTGGCTTCGCTCCGAAGGATTCGCCGTCGCCTTTAGTGAATGGAACTCCTCCCCGCTGGTGCGTGAAACCACCAAGCGCGGCAAGAAAAAGGAGATGTTCACGCCGACCAGCTTCAGCCTGATCCACGCGACTGATTTCGCCGACCGCCTGGAAGGCTACATCACGCCGCTGCTGAAAGCCGGCGCCGTCGTTTGCGCGGACCGCTACGCCTACACCGCTTACGCACGCGACGTCGTGCGTGGCGTCAGCCGTGTCTGGGTGCGCAATCTCTATCGCTTTGCCATTCGGCCCAATTTGCGCTTCTATTTCAAGGTGCCGCTCGACATCGCTTTGGGCCGCATCCTGGGCGGGCGCGACGCGCTGAAGTATTACGAGGCCGGCATGGATCTTGGCCTCAGCCGCAACATCGAAGAGAGCTTCCGCATCTTCCAGGGCCGCATCCTGGAAGAGTATGACCAGATGACTGCCGAAATGGGCTTCCACGTGATCGATGCCACCCAAAGCATCGAGGCACAGCAGCAGCAGATGCGGCAGATCGTCATGGATGAGATCGGCGACAGCCTGCGCAAAAACGTATTGCGGATGACGCAGAAAGGTGGAGCGTATGGCCTTGATGCCGAAACCACCGCTTAGTTTCTACAGTGAGCCTTTGCCGGGGATCGACTTGGCGGAACTCCAGGGCAAGTTGATCGTCGTCGAAGGTCCCGATGCCGTTGGCCGCTCCACGCAAGTTGCGCGTCTGCGCAGTTGGCTGGAACAGCAAGGCCACGCTGTGCTCGATACCGGCATGGCGCGTTCGGCCCTTGCGGGTGACGGCATCCAGAAGGCCAAGGAAGGCAATACCTTGGGTCCGGTGACGATGACTCTGTTCTACGCCACCGACTTTGCCGACCGCCTGGAAAATGAAATCATTCCCGCCCTCCGCGCGGGCTTTGTGGTGTTGACGGACCGCTACATTTTCAGCCTGATGGCCCGAGCCATTGCTCGTGGTGAGGATCGGGTTTGGCTGGAAAAGCTGGCCGGCTTTGCTCTGGTGCCCCATGCTGTCTACTATCTGCGCGCCGAAGTGCAGGACCTGGTGCCGCGCGTTGTCCGGGGCCGGGGCCGGTTCGACTTCTGGGAAAGCGGCATGGATATGCGCTTTGGCCCGGACATGTACGACAGCTTCGTGCGGTATCAGGCCCGCCTGATCAAGGTGCTGGATCGCATGGCCCGGCAGTACGATTTTGTCGCCATCGACGCCACGCAATCGCCGGACGCGATTTTTGCCGAACTCAAGCGGGGCATCTCGAAGCTGTTCCCGAAGTCGCGCTCCGTGGTGACGCCCCCCAAACCCGCTAAAGTGGCGGCCAAGGCCGTCAAGAAAGCGGCGACCGCCCAGGCAAAACCAGCCAAGAAGAAGTTGGCTCCCCAAACGGTTGCCGTGGATGGCGGCCAGCCTGCGGTGAGCGAAGCTTAATCCTTGGTGGACCGCGGGGCATGCTGGCGGCCCGCTATGATGGTCGGCAGTTTGCCCACCATGCGAAACAACTTTCGGTTCCTGTCCGTTGCGATTGCGCTGGTCTCCGGTCTCCACGCGCAAGACCCGGCTGCCCTGCGGGCACACACTGAGTTTCTCTCCTCCGACCTGCTGGAAGGACGCTCCGTACCCTCGCGGGGTCTCGACATCGCGGCCGAATACATCGCCGCGCAGATGCGCTCGATCGGGCTGAAGCCATATGGCGGCAGCTACTACCAGGACTTCTCCACCAAACTGGTGGAGGCGGAATGGCAGGGCTTCCGGCTGGTGGTGAGTGGCCTGGAGATCCCTTCGGACCAAGTCTCGCTGGTACCCGGGAATGCGGTTCGTTTCAAGGACGCCACCCTCATCCGGCCCGCGCCTGGTCAGTTGGCCCAACTGAAGGCGGCCGACGTAGAGGGCAAGGTGGTGATGCTGGAATCCGACTTTGACCCGTTTGCTCCCCGCATCGCCTTTGCCCGGCGCTTGGCTGAACTGAAGCCCGCGGCGATCATTTATCTTGACCCCACCGGTCGGCGCTACCAGCGATACGCCGACCCTCCGGCAGAGGGCCCCGCGATCCTCCGTGTGCGCGACCCGCGGCTGAAAGCGGTTCGCGAAGGACGGGTAAGCCTGGATATCCCCGCTGGCCGCCGCTCTACCGCGGTAATCCGCAATGTCGTGGGTGTGCTGGAAGGCACCGACCCCACGCTGCGGGGCGAAGCCGTGGTGCTCTCCGGCCATTTTGATCATTTGGGCATCTCCAATCACACCTCCGGCGACAAGGTCTTCAACGGTGCCAGTGACGACATCAGCGCCATCGCCGTCATGCTGGCGTTGGCTGAAGCATGGAAGGCGAAGCCCGGCAAACGAAGCTTGATCCTGGCGGCGTTCACCGGCGAAGAGGTGGGCTTCCTGGGCGCGCGCTACTTCAAGGACCACCCGCCGGTGCCGCTCGACAAGATCCGCGCCAACGTCAACCTGGAGATGTTGGGCCGCCCGGATTGCCTGGAAGGCACGGCGCGCGGCAGTGTGGGGTTGATCGGATTTGAGAAGAGCCCGTTGACGGCGGCCTTTCAGGCAGCAGCCACCGAGTTTGGGGCCAAGCTCTTCTTGTCGGAGCGCTACAGTGAGGCCTTCCGCAACCGCGTGGACGCCAGCGTTTTCCGCGACACGCCCGTCCCGGCCGTCACCGCCATCGGCTGCATGACCTACGCTGACTACCACTACGTCACCGACGAAGTGTCACGCATGGACTTCGCCGATCTCACGGCCCAGGCCAAGCTGATCGGTGTGGCCGTACGACGCCTGCTGGACGATCCGCGGCCGTAGGCGGCTGCGACACTGGCCCCGGTAACCTTGTGCTGCCGGTCAGCGTTCGTAACAATAGCGATGATGAAACGACGGCGATTTGTTCAGGGACTGGCCGCTGCTCCGGCCATTCCCGCACTGGCCCAGCAGCCAGCGGTCCCCACCCTTCCAAGTGCTCCTCCGCAGGGTCCGGGCGGTCCTGGTTTTGTTGGACCCGGAGGCTTCGGCGCCCCCATGGAGATCCCCAAGCTGGAAGTCACTTCGCCGGATGCGGTGGCGGATACCGTGCGGCGCTTCTTTACGGCGGACCAGTTCGCCGCCCTTGAAAAGCTGAGCAGCGTTTTGATGCCGCCCATCGGCAAAGCCCCCGGCGCTCTCGAAGCCAAGGCCCCGGAGTTTCTCGACTTTCTGCTGGGCGAATCGGGCGCGGAGCGGCAGCAGCTGTATCGCACCGGTCTTGACACCTTGAACGCGCAGGCTCGCAAGCGTTTCTCGAAGACCTTCAGCCAGCTGGAAACCGCTCAGGTGACGGAACTATTGGCACCGCTGAAGCGGCCCTGGGCGTATGATCCGCCCGCCGATCCGCTGGAGCGCTTTCTCCGCGCCGCCAAGCAGGACGTGCGGACGGCCACGATGAATTCGCGCGAGTATGCCGCCGCCGCGCCGGCTACCGGGGGACGAGGCCGCTTTGGCGGTTCCGGACTCTATTGGTATCCGCTGGACTAGTCAGGAGACGACAAAAATGGCGACCCAAGAATACGATGTACTCATTGTCGGCTCCGGCGCTTCCGGCGGCATGGCCGCTTACACGCTCACCAAGCTGGGCGTGAAGTGCCTGATGCTGGATGCCGGTCCGGCCGTGGACTTCAATCGGCAGCGCGTGCTGAAGCCGGCGCACGAACTGCCCTATCGAGGCTTCGGCAAACCGGGCAAGCTGCCCCATGTCTTCCAGGCCAACGAGTTCAACGCGAACCAATGGGTGGACGAAGCGAAAGTCCCCTATACGCACGATCCCAAGAAGCCCTACAACTGGGTCCGCGTGCGGATGGTGGGTGGCAAGAGCCTGTTCTGGGCCCGCATGTCGTTCCGCTTGAGCGACTACGAGTTCAAGGCCAAGGACCATGACGGCTACGGCGACAACTGGCCCATCAGCCACGCCGATCTGGCTCCGTACTACGACCAGGTGGAACCGATCTTCCGCGTCACCGGCCGAAAGGAAGGCTATGCGCAGTTGCCGGATGGCAACTTCATCCCTGACGAATCGCCCGACAGTGAAGCCACCAAGCGCTTCGCCGCCAAGGCGAAGGAGATGGGCATTCCGGTTACCAAGATGCGCCGGGCGCTGGGCCGCGGGCCATTTGCCAGCTCCTACAATCTACTACTGCCCGATGCCCTGGCCACCGGCAATCTGACGCTGGTACCCAATGCCATTGCCCGCGAGATCACCGTGGACAAGGCCACGGGGAAAGCCACGGGCGTTCACTTTGTGGATCGCGCCAGCGGTCGCGAGATGCATGCCAAGGCCAAGGCGGTGATCGTCGGTGCGTCGTGTCTGGAAAGCACGCGCCTGCTGCTGAATTCGAAGATCGCCAATTCCAGCGGCGTGCTCGGCCACTACCTCTGCGACCAGTTCTACATGGGTTCGAGCGTCGTCGCCGTGATCCCGGAAGCCCGCAACGGCAAAGCGCCGCGCGGCTTTGTGGGCGGTGCCGGTTACATTCCGCGTTTCCGCAACCTGAAGAAGGGCGAGAAGCACAACTTCCTGCGGGGCTATGCGCTGGACTTTTCCACCGGCGGTACGCCCGATGCGAAGCTGTTCGGGTCCTGGGGTGAGGAGCTGGAAAAAGATCTGGCCAGCGCCCGTGGTGCCGGCTTCTCCTGCACCAGCATGGGTGAAGCGTTGCCCCGCTACGAGAACTTCGTCAGCCTGGACAAGAAGGTGGTGGACGCGTGGGGTATCCCCGTGCTGAACATCAACTGCACTTACACCGACAACGAATACAACATGGCCAAGGACGCCGTCGATACCATCGGCGAAGTCTGCCAGCGCGCGGGCTGGGAAGTGCTCAACAAGAACCCCAAGTTCTACCCGCCGGGTTACAGCATCCACGAAGTGGGCACCTGCCGCATGGGCGACAACCCCAAGACCAGTGTTTTGAACAAGTGGAACCAAAGCCACGACATCAAGAACCTGCTGGTGGTGGACGGCAGCAGCTTCGTGACAGCGGGCACGCAGAACCCAACGATGACGATCCTGGCGCTCTCCATGCGCGCCAGTGAGCATCTGGCGGAAGAGTCCAAGAAGGGCAATCTCTAGCGGCCAGCGGACGGGGCGTCGGCTGTTCGCCGTCTCCGCCACTTCCACATTCCGAGTGCGAGCCCTAACCCGGTGGCGACCAAACTGGCGGGCTCAGGCAAGGTCAGGGCATACCGCCCGTAGTCCAGGTCGTAGCGCAAAACAGTCGGTGTCGCCGAATCGAAGTCAATCGCCAGAAAGACATCGCTTCCGCGCGAGCCCAGCGCCGAAGTCGGGATCTCAAGCCCTTGCTGCAGGATCGCGAAGGAAAAGCCGTCGGGCCCTGGCCCAGCGTCCACGTTGGTGGTGTACTCAACCGTGAACGAGAGTGTGTCGCGAACGCCCGCGAACTGGAGGAATTCACTAAAGAAGCTGGAATCGGTGAGCACGATTTCTGTTGTCACATCACCCGATGCTCCCCCGGTGAGTATTGGTGCTCCACGCGTCGGTCCCAGCCCTGCAAAATTGCGGATCCGGACGGTGTTATTGCCGTCTCCGGTCCCGTCACCATCAATCAACTGAAAGTTGATCATGGTGGAACTCAGCCGGGTTAGTTGGCTCAGGTCTACCGTAAAGTCCAGTGTGGCCCCAATAGCGGCCTGTGCCGCAGCCAAAGCCAGTACTGCCACTTGCCAGCCTACATTAATGGTTGCCATCGCCCAAAACCTCCGTGCTGTAGTTGATTGCGCCCATGGTGGGATTCGAAAATTCGAGAATTATGGAACGGCTTTCGCTGGCCGGCCAAGCGGTTAGATACGGGTCTAGTGCGTACGGGGGACCAAGATACCACGACTGCGGCAGGAAGACGTAAGGGTCACCCGCGGGTGCCCGGCAGACGGTTGAGCCGAAGGGTGAACTGAGTTTGGCGCCAGCGGGAAGTCCCCTCAGCACCACTGACAGCATGCCTGCAATTGGGGCTCCTGAGATATTGGTGACGGTCAGCGTTTGTATGAACTTGCGGCTGCCATAGTTGTAACGCAAGCCACTGCGGGTGACGCGCACCCGGTCATTGAGCGGCGTGGCGGTTGCCTCGCACAATGGAATGTTATCCGGGGCCATCACGATCATATCGGCGGCGTGCGGAATGGAAATCTCCGCCACTTGTGTGAAGTTAGTGGTCTCCAGGGCCACCAGAGTGAAGGGCAGGTTGTTAGGTTCTCGCATGCCCCAGATAACCCTGCCATCGTTTCCAAACGCCAATCGCGAGTAGAGGAGCGGAATCGTTCCAACCCAACGCCCAGTCAATGTGTCCCATACGCGAGTCGACCCGGGGTTTGGGGCGTAAAGGTAACGATCATCGGGCGAGAGGGCGAACCTGCCTTTAATACTGCTGTAAAACGACCACTCGACGGTAATCCGCTCAATGACGGAGAGCATCCCGCTGTCCAGAACCAGGATTTCGTTGCGGCGAAAGTTCGATACGTAAATGCGGCGCCCGTCACGGGAGGTAACCACAGTGTCGTTCCCGCGCGCAGCGAAGTCGTTCAGCCTCGGCGTCGTCATGGGGATTTGTGCCTTAATCGAAACGGCCAACGCGTCCAGCACCTGGAGTTTGCCCGTGCACCGATCCAGTACATACCCGGTTGCCTCGTCCGCCGACAAGGCGATATCCGAAGGGCATGGCCCCAGCATTAGGTCGGGCAGATTCGCGAGGGTGCTGGCATCAACGGTCAGCAAGTCGCCTCGCACGGCCTCTCGTGTCCGGTGCAGCCGATTGGTGCGGTGATTCAGGACAAGAGCGGATGGGTAAACTGGCCCAGGCGCCCATGACGCCTCCGTGCTCTTTCGGGTAAACCGGAAATTGATTGTGTCCAGTTCATGGATCCGCTTGTCCGCCACCATCCATGCCAAGGTGCCGTCAGCCGAGAAGACCAGCCCCGTCAACGAGCCGTGCATACTTGCCAGCACTGTACCTGCGCGCACGTCGACCACAGAGATCCTGTCCTGGCTCGTGCCGGAGTGGCCGTTGCCTATATAGATGCGCTGAGCCGGCAGGGAGGGAGAAAGAATAGTCGAACAGGCCACGCCAGCGATAAGGAATAAGTTAACTTTGACCATAAACGGCCGCCTCTACAATTACGGCTGCCCGATACTCACACACTTCGCCGATGGGGTCAAGATCCTCAAATTGTCCGATTTATCTATATGTAAAAAACGAAAGGTGATAGAACGTACAGCATTAACAAGCCTCGCCATGCCGTAACGTCTCATACGGCCACAACTGCTGGAGATGTCGGTTAGTCGTCCCTTGCAATGCGGACGTTGTGATCCAGATAGCGGCCGCCATGGGTGCCGCTGCGGACCTGGGCTAGGCCGGGTCGGAGAGGCCCAACGTCGTCAGTCCCCGGCGTGAGAAGACATCGAGTACGCGGTCCGGGTGGTCGCTCATCATGCCATCAACTCCGAAGTCGAGCAGCCGCTCTATGTCCGGCGGTTCGTTGATGGTCCAGGCGATCACGCCCAGGCCGATTGATTTTGCGGTTCGCAGCAGCTTGTCGTTCAACACCTGCAGCCCATGCCGGCGCTCCGGCACATGGACCGCGCAACTGGTCCGGCGACCCAGCAGTGAATCGATGCCCAGCTTCGAGAGGGCAAAAAGCCGCTGGATCTCCGACGGGTCGGCGGCGGTCGAGAGGTCGGGCCGCAGGCGCCGCACTTGGGCGATCGCTCGCGGATAGAAGGAACAGATCAGCACCCGCCGCTCGCAACGGAACTCCCGGATGACGCGCAGCACCGCCCGGATAAAGCTTGGCTCGTCGCTCTTGAGGTCCAGATAAAGAACCGAATCCGGGAGAGCCGTGATCGCTTCTTCCAGTGACACCATCCTCAAACCAGCGCCCCGGTAGGGGAACGTCTGCCCGCCATCGGGGGTGAACCGGTAACCCACATCCAGCCGGCGCAACTCCCGCAGCGAATGATCCTGAACCCGGCCGGTGCCGTTGGTCTGGTGATGAAGAAACTCTTCGTGGCTTAGCACCAGCTCGCCATCCAGCGTCGGCATGACGTCGATTTCAATCGCATCCACCCCTAGCCGCGACGCCTCGGTCAGCGATAGCAGCGTGTTTTCGGGATAGCGTCCGCCCCAGCCGCGATGGCCAATCACCAGTGGCCGGGCGGGCAAGCCGAGATAGCTGCGATCTCGCTCCCAGATCGGGTGATGCGAAGTAAGCCCGCGCAGGGCGGCCCACAAACCCTCCATGTGGAAAGTGTACTTCTTATGTAAGGTGGCGCGGTGCCAAGTTTGGGCGGCTACTTTTTCTTCTTGGGCTTGGCTGCTCCGGCGGCTGGAGGCGCGGCCTTGCCATCAGCCCCGGGCTTTTCCTCACCATCAAAGCTGACCGACGAGTCGGTGGTGGAGATGGTGGATTCCGCCGAGAAGCGCCGGTAGTTCTTGAACGTGATCTCGTTTTTGGCACAGAACGGCGTGCCGCGCTGGCAGCTGAGGTTGTCGCTGCGGGTGGGCAGCAGATACTTCTGTTGCCCGATGGTCACCCAACCGTACTCCAGCGTCACTTCTACCGCATCCACTGCATAGCTCGCTGGGATGTTCATCGCCTGCATCTCGATGCGGAGCACGCGCGCCGAGACCGGGTCAACCCACAAGCTGCCCTTGTAGGCGGGCTTCAATTCGCCGTCAAACTGGATGCGCCAATGAGAGTTTGGCTCGGCCACGGTGTAGTTGTAGATCACCGCGTCCAGTCCCTCGATCTTCTCGTGCTCCGGCCGCTTCTTGAACTTGGCATTCGTCGCGGGGCTCATGATGTCCATCAACGTCGTGCCGAAATCGCCGCGTGACCACTGGCCGGTCTGCTCAGGGTCCTTCTTGGTGACCTTACCGTTGATGCGGACGTTGCGGTACTCCTCTTTGCGATCGATGTAGAGCAGTTCCACGTCGATGCGGTCCTGCTTCTTCCACACGGGAGCGGAGCCGGTCTTGCTCTCATAACGCACCGTCCCTTGATCGCAAATGAAGTTGGGCAACCCCTCGTCGAAATCGAGAGATGCTTCGCGCATGCGGTCGATCAGTTCGTCGCCGGAAGGGCGGAAGCGAATCACCTTCTTTTCAGGTTCATTGGAGGCTGCTTCCGCCTCAGCCGGTGTATCACTGGCCCGGGCGGCCGGAGGGGCGGCTGAAGGTGCGCCCTTCGTCTCCTCGTCTTCCACGGGGCGTGGCGGGATCTTCATCGACTTGATGTCCGGACCCGGCGGTGGCGCTTTGCGCGGGGCATTGCCGCCCCGTTTCAACACCGGTGGCCCCGGGTCATCCGGATCAGGCTTGGGCGGATTCTGCGCCGCCGCCACCAAGCCCCATCCCACGGCGATGGCCGTGGTCCAAACCAGCCAGTTGCGCCGGGGTGCCAGCAGTGTACGCCAGAGGTTCACGATTGCATAGTACGACGATTCCTCGCCGGACGGGGTTTCGGATGCTGATCAGTTTTGCAGATGGCTCTCATTCTGGTAAACTCAAATTCAAGGCCAGGTAGCTCAGTTGGTAGAGCAGCGGACTGAAAATCCGCGTGTCGGGGGTTCAAGTCCCTCTCTGGCCACCACCCCTCCTCCTCTGTTCTTTCCTTTACCCTCTGCCTCCCTCGTTTGCGTTGATCCTGAGCGCGTTACGATGTTGAGCAATGTCTGCTCTTTCGCGCCGTTCCTTTCTGGCCACCGCCGCCGCTCCGCTGGTCACCTCTGCCGCCCCGGCGAAACCCAACATCGTCTACATCCTGTGTGACGACCTGGGCTATGGCGACTTGCGCTGCTACAACCCGGAATCGAAGATCCCGACGCCCAACGTCGACCGGTTTGCCGCCCAAGGAGTGCGCTTTACCGATGCGCACTCGCCGTCGTCGGTCTGCACGCCCACGCGCTACGGCATCATGACGGGCCGCTACTGCTGGCGGTCCCGGTTGAAGAAGGGCGTGCTCGACGGCAAGTCACCCAGCTTGATCGAACCGGGTCGGTTGACCGTGGCCTCAATGCTGAAGGCCCAGGGGTACCGCACTGCCGGGGTAGGGAAGTGGCATCTGGGCTTGGGTACCGACGCGGAAACTAACTACAGCCAGCCGCTGAAGCCTTCGCCGCTGGACTTTGGTTTCGACTCGTACTTCGGCATCCCCGCCTCACTCGATATGGAGCCGTATCTCTACTTTGAGAACAACCGGGCCGTGGAGGCGCCCACCGGACAAGTGGCCGGCATTCGCGAGAAGCGCGGCATCTTCTGGCGTGAAGGCCGCATGGCCCCCAGCTTCAAGCATGCCGACGTGCTGCCTGTGCTGACGCGCAAGGCGGTGGAGTTCATCCGCCAGCCCGCGCCCCAACCGTTCTTCCTCTACCTGCCGCTCACCGGACCGCATACTCCCTGGCTGCCATCGGAGAAGTTCAAGGGCCGGTCCGGGGCCGGACCCTATGGTGATTTCGCGGCCATGGTGGATGACGCGATCGGGCAGGTGCTGGGCGCGCTGGACGACAAGAAGTTGGCGAGTAATACGCTGGTCGTGGTCACCAGTGACAACGGCGCACACTGGCTGCCGGACGAGATTGCGGAATGGGGCCACCGCTCCAACGGCGCTCTCCGCGGACAAAAGGCGGATGTCTACGATGGCGGCCACCGCATTCCCTTCATCGCCCGTTGGCCGGGGCGGATCAAGCCCGGTACCACGTCCAATGCCTTAACCTGCTTGACTGATTTCATGGCCACCGCCGCCGACATCACCCGCGCAGCTTTGCCGGGCTCTGCTGGTGAGGATAGCTTCTCCATGCTCCCGGCCATGGAAGGACAGACAGGCCGCCGCACGGCGATCGTCCATCATTCCGCCAACGGCCATTTCGTGATTCGGGATGGCGATTGGAAGTTGCACTTGGGGCTCGGCTCCGGTGGCTTCACCCCGCCGGTGGAGGTGACGCCCCCGCCCGGCGAAGCCCCCGGCGAGCTATTCAACCTGAAAGACGACCCCGCCGAACAGCGCAATCTCTACGCCGCCCAGCCCGCCGTCGTGGCCCGCCTGACGGCACTGCTGGCACGCTACCAGGCGGATGGCCGCAGCCGGCCGGCGTAGCTAAGCGGCACGCGGCGGAATTATTAGCGCGGCTAGCCCCGCACGGCTTCGGCGCCCTCGTAAATCTCGCTGACGGGTAGTTCAGCCGGGACCGTTTGCAGCTTGAGCACCGCCTCGCGTGCGCGGATCGTTTCCGCCGTCCAGGAGCCATGCTCGTCGCGCCAACCATGCTCGATCTCCACCGGGGACGGGTCAATCAGCAGATACTCGGTGACCGATTCGCAGCCCTTGTAGAGCCGCAGTTTCTCGCCCCGGTCATGCCGCTCGGTTGAGGGCGAGAGAACTTCCACCACCAACCGCGGATTAATGACGGTGTCGTGCTTGGCATCCGCATACTGCGGCTCGCCACAAATCACGAATGCATCGGGGTAAGTAATCAGGCCGTCCCACCGGACCGAAACGCGAAGATCGCTATTGAAGACTTGGCAGCCCGAGCCACGCAGCCGGCTGCCAAGTATCGCCATCGTGTTGGTGGCGACCAATGAATGACAGGCGTTGCCGCTGCCTCTCAGGATCATCTGACCCCAGAGGTACTCGTGCTTGTGAGTGCTCTCCCGCTCCAACTCCAGGTAACGCTCAGGCGTAATGAAGTGGGCCGGTAGGCTCATATCTAGACGTTACCGCGCTTCATCTCCGCCGCCAAGTAGTCTGACGCCCTCCAGGCCAGCGCGAGAATCGTCAGCGTGGGGTTCTTTTCGCTGGCGGTCGTGAACGAGGAGCCGTCCATCACGAAGACGTTCTTCACATCGTGCATCTGGTTGAACTTATTCAACGCGGAGCGCTTCGGGTCGTCGCCCATGCGGCAGGTGCCATGCTCGTGAATGGCTGAGCCGTAGCTATCGATCGCCCCCCGCGTGAACGGCAACATCTCGGCCTTCGCCGCCCGGAAGATCGATTCCGCCATGTCGTACATCTCTTTCAACATGCGCTGTTCGTTCTCACCCGTCCGGTATTCCAGCTTGGCGATCGGCACACCATACTGATCGTTCGGCGTGCCATCCACGCGGACGCGGTTGTGTCGGTACGGTAGCACCTCGCCATACGGGTGCATGGCCATCAGGGCGGGGAAGCGGTCCTTGACGCGCTTCTTGAAGTCCGCTCCATAGCCCGGCATTTGCTTGGCCCAGAACAAGCCCGGCTGCGCGCCCGTATTCCAGAACTGTGACCCGAAGCCGCGCAGGTAGTCACGCTTGGCTCCGCGATGGTTGTAGCGCGGCAGGTAGATGTGTTCGCCGCCGATGCCGTCGTCGTTCTGCGCCTTGGTGCCCATCAGCTCCGGCGCAAAGCCGTACATGTGGAAGCGCACTTGCTCGGTTAGGTAGTGGCCGATCACGTCGCTGGAATTGCCGATGCCGTTGGGGTAGCGCGCGGATTTTGAGTTCAGCAGAATCCGCGTCGAATCAATGCAGCTGGCGGCGACGATCACGCGCTTGGCATAGACGCGGCGCTCCTCGCGCGTGGTGCGGTCAAAGTACTGGACGCCATTGGCCAGGCCATCATCACCCACCAGCACCCGCGCCACCACGGCGTTATCGAGCACCTTCAGGCGGCCCGTCTTGAACGCTGGCTCAATCAGGTAGTCGGACGAATTAAAGAACGCCCCGATATCGCAGCCCTTGCCGCAGGCGCCGCAGAAGTGGCACTTGGGGCGGCCATTGTGCGCCTTGGTCAACACCGCGCGCCGTCCGGCCACCACGCTGATGCCCGCTTGCTTGGCCGCGCGCATGATCATCCGCTCCCCACAACGCGGGGCGGGCGCGGGCAAGTGAAACTTTGAACCAGGAAGGGAATCCTGATCGTCATCGCCGCCGCAGACACCGATCAACTGCTCGACGCGGTCGTAGTATGGCGCAATGTCCTTATAGCGGATGGGCCACGGAATCTCCCAGCCATCTTTCGCCGGACCTTCGAAATCCACATCGGAGTAGCGCAGCGACACGCGGCCCCAGATGTTGGTCTTGCCACCGCGGCCCCACACTCGCACCAGCTCAAAGGGGTTCTTCTCGTCGGTCAGGTAGGGTTGTTCTTTGGTGTCGACGTAGAACTGTGGCGGCTTCTGCCCCAGTGCCGCCTTCTCGCGGGCTTCCCACGGCTTCACGTGGCTCCAGAACTGCGTGCGGCGGAAGCGTGTCCCGGCGTCGAGCATCAGCACGTTGACGCCCTGCCGCGTCAGGTTCCACGCGGCCATGCCGCCCGCCGCACCGCTGCCGACAACGATCACCTCGTGGATTTCAGCGCTGCGTTGAACGTTGGGCGCGGCTTGGCTAGCGGTGTTCATCATGCGTGCACCCCTTCCATTCCGGCAGATAGGTGTTGGCGTTCCAACCCAGCTCCTGCCCCAGGCCTTCGCGCGTGGCGTAGTAGATGTCGATGGTGGAATCCTTCAGCAGCTTGAAATCCGGCGTATCCACCGCCGCCTTCACGGCTGCTTCGGCATCGCCAGACAGCCGGCCCAGCAGTTCCCGCCAGCGCACACCCAACGCTGCATTGGTCCCGCAACGTTCATCGAGAATGACGTGTACCTGCGCGTCGGCGGCCCCGGGTGTGTCGGTGCGCGGCAGGATCACGTCCACCAGCTTGGCCAACTGCGCCAGCTCTGATTCCGTGAAAAACTTGGGCGGCGCGGCTTGGGCGGGCAGGGCCGCGGCTCCGGCCAATATCACCAGCGCATCGCGGCGCGTGGTCAAAAATGCGTCACTCATTCCACACCAGCCAGTATGCAGATATCCTTCAACTGGCGGTAATCTTCGGCGTAGTCCAAGCCGTAACCCACCACAAACTCATCGGCGATCTCAAAGCCCCGGTAGTCCACCTTCACCGGCCGCATGCGGCGCGACGGCTTGTCGAGCAAGGCCGCAATGCGGATGGTCCGCGGCCGCCGCTGGCTCAGCACATGCATCAGATAGGTCAACGTCACCCCGGTGTCGACAATGTCTTCGATCACCAGCACGTTGCCGCCTTCGATCGACATGTCCAGATCCTTGTTCAGCCGCACTTCGCCGGAGCTGGTTTTCTCTTTGCCGTAGCTCGATACCGAGATGAAGTCCATCTTCACCGGCCGGTCAATCGCGCGGACCAGGTCCGCCATAAAGATGAAGGAGCCCTTGAGGATACACACCAGATGCAGCGGTCCTTCCGGGTAGTCGCGCATAATCTGCGCGCCCAATTCGGCCACGCGCTTCTGAATCTCTTCCGCTGAAATCAGGACACTGAGGGTAGTCGCCATCGGTACGGCTATTGTACGATGCGCCGCCGGTGAAACCGGACCGGAAGTACTACGGTGCGCCAGCCACCGACGACAAGCGCGGCAGCCGCAGGCTGGGCGGACCAATGTGGATGTGCGGTGAGGTGGCCTGTCCGCGGACAAAGCTGCGGAAGGCGAAATAGGGGATGCGGTTCAGCTCCAGGAAGCGCCGCAGCCACAAGCCCTCGGACGTATCCGGAGCCAGCGCCACATCGACGCGGTCCCGGTGGTCAAACCCCAAGCTGCGGTGCAGTTCGGTCATCCCCATGGCGCTGATCGGCAACTCACGCTCAAACTTGCGCTTGTAGGCATCTTCAATGCCCCGCAGCATGGCTAGGCGGAAGATCCCGCTGCCTTCGAATTTTTCGGCTGCTCGCCACTGCGGAGTGGCCGCGCGGTCATCGGCGGCACGAGCGGCGGCTTCCTGCTCCGACTCCACCATGTCCAGCAGTTCCTTGAACGTCCGCGCCCGCGATTCGGCCAGTTCCAGCGTGCGGCGCCGGATGTCGAGTTCGTCCAGCACCGGAGCCAGCTCCGTGCGCGCCATCACGCCATCCGCCACCAGCTTCTCGATCGTCTCCAGCTTCGGCTGGATCCGTTCCAACCGCCGCCGCGCCGCCGCCACCATTTCCGAGGTCTGGCCATCGGTCAAATCCTGCACGGAAAGATGCCCGAACAAGGTGCGCTTCAGCACCGCCTCGTCTTCCGCATCCGCCAGCGATGCCTTCGCCTGATCGAGGCGCGCCTTGGCTACTGCGCCTTCGCGCACCAGATCCTCCAGGCGTGAAACGTCCATCCGCGCCTTGTCGAGGTCGGCCATCGAGGGGGCGGATGGGGCTTGAGCCAGAAGCGGAGCCGCGAGAAAGATTGCGGCCAGGAACCAACGCATTCCTCAATTGTAGTATTCTTCGGGTATCGAGACTGTTATTCCTACCTGGCTCGCGGCCGTTCGGGCTGCGGAATCGAAAAAGGCCCTCGACATTCGCGTATTGGATTTACGCGAGGTCACCTCTTTCGCCGATTATTTTGTCATTTGCTCCGGCAGCAACACTCGCCAAAACCAAGCCATTGCTGATGGCATTGAGAAAGACCTGGCCGAGATTGGTGAGCGCGCCAATTCGAGCGAAGGCTATCAGACGGCCGAATGGGTGCTGCTGGACTACGGCGACATCGTGATCCACGTCATGTCGGCGGAAGCGCGGTCGTTCTATGACCTGGAGCGGTTGTGGCGCATGGCGAAGGTGGTGGAGATTCCACCTGATCTGGCCGCTGGGCTGGTGAACTAGTGTAGGGCTTTAGAACTCCTGGCCGTCTGGAGGAAGCACTACACTCGACGTTTCCCCGTCCTTGGACGTCAATCCGGTCCGCAGGGATGTGTAGGCCAACTGTTGCGTCCTTCAGTTCTTCACCCGTGAGCGGTTCGCCTCGATTCCGCCTCTCATTCTAAAAAGGCACGCCTTTTGACTTATGCTGAATGTCAGGAGCGATCATGATTTTGACGTTCACGCAAGAGCAGGTTTCCAGAGGCCACTGTGCTCTCATGGATTGGTCAAGCTTTTCCAAGCTCACTGATCCGCAGTCGGTCACGATCCTCCGCCAGAAAATGCAATTTGCGGGAGATCCCGCCCTTGTCCGTGAGTCAATAAGCCCGTTCCTCCTGGATTTGATTGCACGGCTGGTCGTCTACGATGCCCTGATACTGGACACCGCAGCGCGGGATACCTTTCACAATCCGCTCTCTCGCGAAGCGGTGAGTATCGTCCCGGTGAAGTTTGAAACCAGGGTTTACGAGGCGGCTTCTGAGACGACCAGAAAGTCATTAGATGCCCTTCTGGGCAGGGGTGCCAACATCAGGCGGCAACTGGAATCGGACGATGTTTTCTTCGACGACCTCAAATCCTACACCGACCAAGTCTCCCGAGGTATTCATGGGCTGGGCAGCGCCATCGCCGATAGCAATAAATCGGTAGCCCGGGTGATCTTCTATCTTGAGCTTTCCCGCAATGTTGGACTTCATATGTTTTTGAGTTACGAGAAACGCGACCTGCTGAAGCGATTGCACAAGCTCCTGTGGGAGGATGCTTTTGCCATCGTCTCGAAGACCCTGGATGCCACTGTTCTGAAAAACTTGCCGGTGGTTCCCGCAGTCCAGGATACGCGGCTGCAAACGCCCACCGTTGTGGATCTTGTTATCCGGCACGCTCTGAATCGTAAGATATCTCTCGAAGAAAGTATCATCACCGTTCGAAATTTTGACGGCGCGCAAGAATTCCGCGATCTGCTGGCGCAGGTCCAACGGTACTTAATGCTCGGCGACCTTGCATCGATCCTCAAGATAAACCAACTGTTAGAGCCGCTCGTGAAGGCTGCGAAAACCTGGTCAGCATCTGCTGACCCTGCCGTCAGCAAGCTGGTAACCGCGAAATTCAGCAAGCTGCCCTGGATTGGGTCGATTATTGACGCGCTCGGCCTCGGCCAAGCGGTCATACCGTTGCAGGTGCCTTACCGAGGCTATTTGCAGTTCGTGAGCGAGTGGTACAGAGCAGATCTGAAGACGAACTAGCTAAGCGGACGCAACCTCACCGCCCAGCGCGGTGAATTTCGCGAGCATCGCTTCCGCCGCGGCGGAATTCAGTTCCTTCACCGCGTTCGATAGCATCGTCACCGGCTTGCCCGTCTTCAGCAAACCGAACAGCGCATTCTGGACGCAGATCTCGGTCACCACGCCGTAGACGACGTAGCGGTCCGCGCCTAACTGGGCCAGTACCTCGGCCAGATGCGGATTGGTGAAGCAGTCCACCGTGACCTTCTCGACGATGATGTGCTTGGCTTGGCGCACATCGGGGCAGGGCGCCGTCAGGCTGACCGTCACCGCGCCAGCAGCGATCGGCGTCGCTTTGCGCTGGCCCAGGCAGCCGGTCACGCAGTGCGGTGGCCAACTCAAGAACTCAACGTCATTCTCCCGATGCGCGTCCATGGTGGAGATCAGGGGCATGCCGCTGGCCAATGCGTCAGCGTTCAGCCGGGCAATGGTGGGCACCAGTTTCTCCGCCCCCGGCACGTAGAGGGCACCGGTGGGCAGCATGAAATCAATCTGGGTATCGACGTCGAAAAAGACGGTGCGCATGTTCGCTCGGGAGCCGCTATTGGCCCAACGCTTCCAGGCTATCGCTCAACCGCGTCCATTGGGGTTGCGGCAGCGGGAAACGGTCCCGGCGGCGCATGGGCAGTTCGCCCATCCGTTCGCCATTCATCAGTACGGGCTGCAGCAGCGCCTGGCACTCCCCGGGCAGCGGCTTGCACTCATCGGCGCGGGCGATCACGTCCAGGCCATCGTAGCGGAACACTTGCTTGGCGCCGGGAACGGTCTGCTTTTCTGGACTGTGTTTGGCGACATCGCGACGCTGGCCGCCGGCAGTGATCTCAACCAGCTTGTAGACCATGCCCAGCGACGGCGCGTCCGACGAGGTGGCCAGCGCCGTGCCCACGCCAAACGAATCAATCGGCGCCCCGGCCGCCACCACGGCCCGGATCTTGGCCTCATCCAGTTCATTGGTGGCCATGATTTTGGCGTCCGTCAGTCCCGCCGCGTCGAGAATCTGCCGGACCTCGCGCGACAGCGTCACCAGATCGCCAGAATCCAGCCTTACACCCCACAAAGGCCGCCCCAGCGCAGCCGCCTGCCGCGCCCCAGCCAATGTGTCGTGCGTATCAATCAGGTAGACGCACCGTTCGCCCAGCAGTTGCTGCAGGCGCGCGAAGGCCTCACGCTCATCAGCGAAAGAGAGCACCCAGGAATGGGCCGCCGTGCCGAACACCGGGATACCGAACTGGAAACCCGCCAGTGTATTGCTGGTTCCGATGCAGCCGCCAATGTAGGCCGCCCTCGCCGCGTACAGCCCGGCCTGCGGCGAATGCGCGCGCCGCGTGCCAAACTCGACCACGCTGCGGCCGTCCGCCGCTTCCACAATGCGCGCGGCGGCGGAGGCGATCATCGTCTGAAAGCCAATGGTGGCCAGCAGAAACGTCTCCACTAACTGCGCCTCGATCAACGGAGCGCGCACCGACACCAGCGGCTCATTGGCGTAGGCCAGTGTGCCTTCCGGCATGGCAAACACCGCACCAGTGAACCGGAAATCGCGCAGGTAGGCCCAGAACTCTTCGCGGACTTTTGCAAACTGGGGCAGGGAACGGAGCCAGGAAATCTCCTCCGCCCGAAAGCGAAGGCCCTCCAGATACTCCACCGCCTGCTGCAACCCGGCCACCACCAGATGCTGCCGGACGGCCGGCAGACGTCGCGCGAACAGTTCGAAGGTGGCGTGATCGTGCTGCTTGCCGCCCTCGAAATAGCCCGCCGCCATCGTCAACTGGTAGAAGTCCGTCAGCAGCGCGTTCAAGTAATCCCTACTTTTTGGCCGGAGCCGCGGAAGCTTCCTTCAGTTCCTTCACGGCACGCTCGATCTCCTGGACATTCTTGCCATCCAGTTCGTACATCGACGGTTCCCCATCACGCTTGGCGATGAAGCGTCCACCCACATTGGCGATCTGCACCTTCTCGCCTTGCTTGGACGTCACGGTGATCTCCATGGACGCCGTCGTGAAGCCGGTGGTCATGAAGGTAATGGCGGCCAGGTCCCGCAGCTTGTCGATCAGCGTCTGCACCTGCGCGGAGTCCATCTTCTTGCCGCCCCGCATCCAGTCCTCACCGGACTTGGTCAGCACCGTGGCTGTGTCTCCCAGGCGGAACTCCACCTTCGAGGGGTCGCTGAAACCGAAGTCGAACAGCTTCTTGTTGCGCAAGTCATCGAGCGGCTTGTCCAGGCCCTCGCCCAGCTCCTTGGCCACTTTCCAGATGCCTTCGACAGCACTGGACTTGGCCCAGAAGTCGTCCTTGTTCTTTCGGACCTCTAGCGTCTGCGTGCCACCGGCGTCGGTCACCTTGGCGGTGGCCACGACGGTACCCGCGGCGAACTGGGCCCCGGCTTTCTTGATCTCGTCCTCCGGCAGCGCCAAGTCCATCTTGGCGTCCTTCAATTTGCGGACGATCTCTTCCACCTGCAGGTTGTCGGCGCGGTAGGGG
>JBIKMK010000158.1:0-7962 GCA_044359315.1 Bryobacteraceae bacterium
GCCAGGGAAACCGTGCCCGTGTCCCACGGCGGCATCTCGAACACGCCCATCGGTCCGTTCCAGATCACCGTCTTGGCGGACTTCAAGATCCCTTCGTAGAGCGCGATGGTGGCGGGGCCGATGTCGACGCCTTCTTTGTCGTCCGGAATCGCGGTCACGGCTTCGGACGGCGCGCCAGCCTTGAATTCCGCCGTGACAATGGTGTCCACGGGCAGCTTCAGCTTGTCGCCCGCCGCGGCCATCAGCTCACGCGCCAGGTCCAGCTTGTCATTCTCAACCAGTGACTTGCCAATCGGACGGCCTTGCGCCTTGAAGAACGTGTAGGCCATCGCGCCGCCGATCAGCAGCGTGTCCACTACCTTCAGCAGGTTCTGGATCACTTCGATCTTGTCCGACACCTTGGCGCCACCCAGCAGCGCCACGCAAGGCCGGTCTGGATGCGAGATCGCCTTGCCCAGCCACTGCAGTTCCTTGTCCATCAACAGACCCGCCGCGGCTTGCGGCATGAACTGGATCATGCCCACGGTGGAGGCATGGGCGCGGTGCGCGGTACCGAACGCATCGTTGACGTAGATGTCGCCCAACTTGGCCAACTTCTGGGCAAAGGCGGGGTCGTTCTTTTCTTCTTCGGCATGGAAGCGCAGGTTTTCCAGCAGCAGCACTTCACCGGGAGCGGGCAGCATGGCTTCCACTTCTGCGCCAATGCAGTCCGGTGCGAACTTCACCGGCATCTTCAGCAGCTCGGCTAGCTTTTCGGCCACCGGCGCCAGAGACATATCCGCCACGGGCTTACCCTTGGGGCGGCCCAGATGGCTGGCCAGCACCAGGCCGGCGCCCTGTTCCAGGGCGTACTTGATGGAAGGCAGGGATGCCTTGATGCGCTTGTCGGAACTGATCGTCGTGGTGCCCACAACGAAGGGAACATTGAAATCCACGCGCATGAAAACGCGCTTACCTTTTAGGTCCAGGTCTTGAATCGACAGTTTAGGCATAGGGGTTTGGGGAGAACTTTCAGGCTAGCAAATCAGGGCTTCCCTTCGCCTCGGGGAGGCGCACGAGATTGAGGCGCACGAGATTACAGATCCAGCCGGTAGGTGTCGGCGACCCGGAACGCCGCCGTGGCCGGCTCCGGCCGGCCCAGGTCCAGTACGGCTACGCGGCGGTCTCGGTACTTTTGGGCCTGTCCACTAAGGCCTCTCGCTGCTATCCTCAGGGCCTATGGCACCTGGATTCCTGCTGAGCATCATCCTTCTGATCTCCGGACAGTCCGGCGGCGAGACTCCGGCTGCCGAGGCCAGCACATTGGCCACGCGTCCCGCCTGCATTGCCGAAAATCACCTGCAGATGTGGCCGCCCTGGGCCAATGACAGCGCCGCGGAGGCGAACGCACTGGCAAAGAGCGGCCGCCTGGAAATCTGCACGCGCGGCGCATGGCGATATCGCTGGACCTCGCCCACCGTCCACATCAGCCAGCTGGCCCACAAGGGAAAGCACTAGCGGCCAGGCCCTGGCAGGAGTGGTTGAAATCCACCGCCCATGATTCCTTGCAACCGCTTGGGGTTGAGATAGTATCTTTTATTGTCAATAAGTTAGGGTTCGGCCAGCGGCGTGCATTCTTTGGGGTGGGAGACACACTCCATGAACTTGACAACAACCACACTTATCTATGACCGATGCTTTGCGCGACGGTGCGGGACACGCGCCAGCGCCATTGTGATCCTGGCTACCCTGGGCACCATCTTGCCCGTCGCCGCCCAGGAGGAAGGCCCGCCACCCAAACCGCAAGAGGGCGGCTGGCGGCGGTCGCTTGATGATGCTGCCACCACCGCTGGCCAAGGCTTGGCACCAGCGCCGTTGCCTCCGCGCGTGGCGGGTTCATCCGCGCCGACGCCGGCGCAGATCTCCGTGCCGGCTGGAACCTGGATCTCGATTCGCACCAATCAGGTGCTGTCCAGTGACCACAGCCGTCCGGGTGAAGTATTCACCGGCACCCTGGCGCAGCCGCTGGTGGCCAACGGAATCGTTCTGGCGCGGCGCGGGCAAACGATCGGTGGCCGGGTGGCCGAAGCTGTGCGGGCCGGACGCGCCCGGGGAACCTCCCGGCTGGCGGTGGAGCTCGTTGAAATCAGTCTGGCCGATGGCCGGCAGGTGCCTGTGGTGACGCAATTGATTGAGTACGCCGGGGGCGCCTCCATCGGGCGGGATCTCACCGCCGTCGGCACCACCACGGGCATGGGTGCCCTCATCGGCGGTGCGGCCGCTGGCGGAGCCGGGGCCGGCATCGGCGCTGGTGCCGGAGTTGCGGCCGCCGCCATCGGGGTGCTCCTCACCCGTGGCCGGCCGACGATCCTTGACCCCGAGGCTACGTTGACCTTCCGTACCCTGGCGCCCTTGACCATCTCCACCGAACAGGCCGAACACGCCTTTGAAACGGTCCGGCAGAACGACTACGAAACCCGCCCGCAGTTGCGCCAACGGGTGGCCAGCGTGCAGCAGCCCGTCTGGGGCGGGTGGGGCGGGTGGGGAGGCTGGGGTGGTTGGGGCCCTTACTGGGGCGGCCCATTCTTCGGGCCGGGGATTGGCGTCAACATTATCGGCGGACGTGGCTGGGGCGGACGTGGCTGGGGCGGTGGGCGCGGTTGGGGCGGCGCCCGGAGATGGCGCTAACTGCCGCTGGCCTTGCTCCTGCAATGGTTGGAAGGGATGGTGCCGGCAATTGAAACCGGCACCATGGGACGCACTACGAGGTAGAAGTGCACGTCTCCCCAGGCCAGGATGTTGAACTTGAGTTACACCGATGCGCCCGCCGCGCAGAAGGCCTTAGGTGGTATGCCTGAACGCAGTTAGGCACTAGCCGGAGCGGGCAGGCTCAGTTCAAAGTAAAGCGCGCCCGCAATCGGGCTGTGATTGTAAGGCGGAATCTCGCGGAAGCCCCAGCGGCGGTAGAGCTCAATGGCAGTCGTCAGTTGGGGGACCGTGTCCAGCCACATCCTCTGGTAGCCGAGCGCCACCGCCTGCTCAAGGGCGGCAGTCAGCAGTTGCTTACCCAGCCCTCGGCCATGAAACTCTGGCCGGACGAACAGCCTTTTTAGCTCCACCGTGTCAGCCGCTAACCGGCGCAGACCGGCGCACCCCACCGGAGCATTGCCCGCTTGCTCCTGTACTAGAAACAAGGCCCCACCCGGAGGAGCGTACTCTCCGGGAAGCGTCGCCAGTTCTTTCTCAAAGCTCTGGAAACACAAGTCAATCCCCAGCCAAGCTTCGTACTCCAGGAAGAGGCCTCGCACCGCTGCTACTGCCTCCGGGGAAGTTGCCAATTGGACCATTCTCCTCAGTGTACTGCGCTAGTATCGGCGGGCCGGAAACATCATCGTAACCAGATGCTTTCGTCGCAGGTTCAAACAATCCACTTCCGGTCCGATACAACAGCTATGGCCAAAAGCCAGCCAAATCAGGGAACAACTAATATGCATCACTAATACCTCCGCCTTCTCGGTCTCGCGACTCTCAGCGCCGTATCAGCTTTGGCTCAATTCAAAGTGGCTGGCAAAGACGTCCAGGTCCACGGATTCTTCCAGCAGGGCTTTGCGGTCTCATCCGGGAATAACTTCCTCACGATGAAGACCACCAACGGCAGCTTCTCAATGACCGACGGCGGTTTCAACGTGGCCACCCGGTTGACGCCCAAGCTGCGCGTTGGTGCTCAGGTGTTCAGCCGCAACATCGGTGACATTGCAAACGGCAAAGTAGCCGTCGACTGGGCCTTTGCCGACTACAAGTTCAACGACTACTTCGGCATCCGCGCGGGACGCGTAAAGACGGTGCTGGGCTTGTTCAACGACACCCAGGACATGGAGTTCATCCACACCTTCGCGCTGCTGCCGCAGTCGATGTATCCCACTGACCTGCGTGCCTCGACGATCAGCCACGACGGCGGTGATCTGTACGGCGACATCAGCCTGAAGAAGGCCGGCCGCATCAGTTATGTGGCCTACATGGGTATGGTCCCATTTGATCCCCGCGGTGGCTATGCCATCGGTACGCGGGACTCCAATACTCCGATTGACCGTTTCACCTCCTGGGCCAAGGGCGGCGATGTACGCTGGGCGACGCCCCTGTCTGGCCTGACCGTGGGCTATTCCGTGTTGGGTGGCGGCGGCCACGGTGATGCGCGGCTCACCGCCTTGTTCGGCCAACCGATGCCCGGACGTGGTTTGCCGTATCGCTTTGAGAATCGGGTGACGCTGAGCCATCAGTTCTACGGCGACTATCAGCGCGGCGCATTCCGCACCTTTGCCGAGTACCGCATGAGCGATAGCCAATCGGCCTTGCTCGGGATTCCGATCCCCACCTTTGTCACGACCTCCGCGGCCTGGTACGTGGCCGGTACCTACCGGTTGCATCCCAAGCTGGAAGTGGGGAGCTATTACAACGCCTTCCTCTACAACCGAAATCAGCCGTTCTCGCCCACCAATGGCATTCGTGGGCCCGTCGTCTCCGCCCGTTTCGACCTCAACCGGCTGTGGAACGTCAAGGTGGAGCAACACTTCATGGACGGATACAGCAGCCCGCTGGCCTTCCGCTCCTTCTACCCCAGCACCAACCCCACCGGTTTTGAGAGACACACCAATGCTTTCATCATCCGCACGGGCGTGACGTTCTAGGCGCACCCGGTGAGCAAAGGAGAATCATCATGAAGAAACTACTATTAACTGGACTGCTTGTGTTACCGGCCCTGCTGGCCAACGACGTCGTGGTGGTGGCCAACCCCAGCGTCAAGTCAAGCGAAGTGTCGGCGGACGAAGTGAAGCTGGTGTTCCTGGGCCAGAAGACGGCCCTGTCCGATGGCTCTGCCGTGGAGCCGGTGCTGGCGCAAAGTGGGCCCGCGCACGAGGCCTTCCTCAAGACCTACGTCGGCAAGACGGACCCGGCCTTGCGCAATCACTTCAAAAGCTTGGTTTTCACCGGCAAGGGTTCGATGCCGAAGTCCCTGGCCTCCGACGCCGACATTGTGGCGTACGTGACCAAAACCAAGGGTGCCATTGGCTATGTCAGTGCCGCGGCCTCCGTTGGTGGGGCGAAGAAACTGACCATTAAGTAAGACAGAAAGAAGTCCCACAAGGTTATGAATCAGTCAACTCGCATGGGAATCGGTGCCAAGGTTTGGATGAGCGTCGGTATTTTTCTGGCGGGCTATGTCCTTTCCGTCGGCCTCGGGCAAGTCCAGGGCCTGCAGAGTGAGCGACGGCTCAAGATCAGTAATGAAACACTGTTTCCCGCCGCCCAGCTAAGCCAATTAGCTGATGCCGGCTTCCAGCGCATGTCCAAGGCCTTCTCTGACGCCGTCATGGTGGAAGATTCCGCGGCGCTGGAGCAGGCGCAGCAGGAAGGCGTGGCGATGGCGGAGAAACTGGGCTCAGCGGCCAACCTCCACGGCCTACAACCGGAGAGGGCGGAACAGTTCCGCAAGGCCTCGGTCGCGGTGCGGACGCTGGCCGGTGAAGCTCGTGGAGCCTACGGTGCCATGATTGGTGCCGGCGGCAACATCACGCCCGAGATGCAGGGACGCACCCGGGACGTGGCCGAGAAGATGACGGCGGCCAAAGATCAATTGGCCAAGTTGAAGGATGGCGTCTCGTCGGATTTGCGGGAAGGGTTAGCTCTGGCTGAAACCCAATCGCGCCAGCAACGCTGGATCGCGCTGGCGGTGTTCGCCGTCACGCTGGCCCTGGCCGGATTCGCGGTACAGTTCACGATCCGCCGTTCCATCGTGGGCCCCGTGACGGAGATCGTCAATGGCATTCGTGGTGCCACCGATGCGGCTACGGAAGCGGCCAACCAGATGGCCCGGTCTGGTGACAGTGTCTCGAAAGGTGCCACCGATCAGGCGGCCTGCATTGAAGAGACCTCCGCCTCGCTGCAGGAGATTCTTTCCACCACGCGGCAGAATGTCGCCCGCGCTGGGGAGGCCGACAAGCTGATGCAGCATGCCACCTCCACGGTCACCCGCGCGACGTCCACGGTGGACCAGTTGACCCGTTCCATGAACGAGATTTCAAGTGCCAGCCAGCAAGTAGCGCGCGTGCTGAAGAGCATTGATGAGATCGCCTTCCAGACCAATATCCTGGCCTTGAACGCGGCCGTTGAAGCCGCGCGTGCCGGTGCTTCGGGAGGCGGTTTTGCCGTCGTCGCCGATGAGGTGCGGAATCTGGCCCAACGCGCGGCCGCCGCGGCCCGCAACAGCGCGGAGCTGATTGATGAGGCCAATACCAAGGTGGCTTCCGGCGTCGAGTTTGTGCAAGCCACCAAGAACGCTTTTGGTGAACTGGCGCAAGTGGTGAGCAACTCCGGCCGGGTGGTGAGCGAAATTGCGGCCAGCGCCGAGCAGCAATCCCAGAGCGTCACCCACATCAGCACGGCCATGGGCCGCATCGAACAGGTGACGCACACGAACGCCGCCCATGCCCAGGAAACCGCCGCGGCGGCCGTCTCGGTGAACGAACAAGTCCGCGCGACGCAAGACCAGATCGACTGGCTGGAGGTGGTGGTGGGCCACTAAACAGGCCTGTCCCCCCTCTCATTCCAGTTCCAACCCGTACGCAAACCCGCTTCGGCCAGTGATGGCCCAGCGGGTTTTGCATTTCTGCATGCCATCTGTTTGAAACACTTTTGGCGGTTCCTGTTTCGGAATTCTCGTGTATACTCGGAAGCTTAAGGGGGTGCGATTTCCCGTTTGACCATCGCACGATAGACCGGCCTACCCCTGCCGGGCACAGGCCCGGCTTGGCAGTACGCGCGCTTGCGCGGTTGCTGAACCTCGTCTTTCCGGAAGACTGCCGCGTTTGCGGCACCCGCCTCTCTCACTTCTCCCGCATCCCTGTCTGTTCTTCGTGTCTGCACGCGCCGCAACCCATGGTGGCCGAATTTGCTTGCGCGCAGTGCCATACGCCGTTCCTGAATGACGCGCCCTTGCGGCCCAGCGGCCTATGCGCCCTCTGCCGCTCGGGTGTCGCGATGTACCAGGCCGTGTATAGCTATGGCTTTTATGAAGGTGCGCTGCGCCAGTTAGTCCACTTATTCAAGTACCAAGGGATCTCCCCCTTGTCGGAGCCGCTGGGGCAGTTGCTGGTGGCTGCCTTGCCACGCGGGGAGCGTTTTGATGTGATCGTGCCGTTGCCCCTGCACTGGTGGCGGCGCTACCGTCGCGGCTTTAATCAGGCGGCACTGCTGGCCAAACCGGTCAGCCGGGCCACGGGTTGGCCGGTGCGTTCGTTACTGCGGCGCGTGAAGAATACCCCGGCTCAGGCCGGCCTCACCCGGTCTGCCCGGCGGCGCAATGTTGCCGGGGCGTTTCGTGCGGCCGACGCAGAGCAGTTGCGGGGGAAACGGGTTTTACTGATTGATGATGTTTTGACAACCGGCGCGACGGCAGCGGCAGCAACCGCGGCTTTGCGGCGGGCAGGGGCGGCTCGGGTCGCCGTTTTAACTCTGGCGCGGGTGGATCGGCGCCAGCCGGCTTTGGCCTTACAAACGAACGCGGTGGCTCAGCTTGCCGCAAGTGGAGTAGGAGCTTAGTTATGCATGCCAGTCTGCACCATCGTTCTGACCGGATTGATCGCGGCGGCCCGGACCGTTTGCATCGCCCGGTATTGGTCCTGAACGCCAGCTATGAGCCCATCAATATTTGTGCCGCGCGCCGGGCGCTGGTGCTGGTATTGAAGGGCGTTGCCTCGGCTGAAGAAACCACCGCGCAGCACGTCTCCAGTGCCCGCCGGGATCTGCGTGTCCCGACGGTTATCCGGCTGCTGGAGTACCGGCGGATTCCGCACCAAAGCCGCGCGCTTTCCCGCAAGAACATTCTGATGCGGGACCGCTACACCTGCCAGTACTGTCTCAAGGTGACCCCTTCCGGCGAGTTGACTCTGGATCACGTGATCCCGCGCAGCCGGGCGGGGGAGACCA
>JBIKMK010000159.1:0-7918 GCA_044359315.1 Bryobacteraceae bacterium
GCATCAACAATTTCCGCTTTGGCGATTCCGCTGAGGGCGTTCTCCGCAACACCGCCGGCTACTCGTTTCTGCAAAGCACCAACCGCGACCGTGACAACATCACCGGCAAAGTGGACTACTACGTAAGCGACAAGCACTCACTGTTCGGCACCTACATCTGGAACCGCGACCTCAACGAGCGGCCCACGGTCAGCAACCTGGGCTACGATCCGAAGCCCTCGGTGGTCAACGACAACGCCACCAAGTTCTTCTCCACCGGCTGGCGCTCCACGCTTTCACCCACCTTCACCAATGAGCTGCGGGGCGGCTTGAACAAAGCCCCCGGCACCTTCTCTAAGACCGTGCCCGACGAGAAGTTCTACGTCAGCAACATCGGCCTGGGCTTCACGTCGCCCATCCAGACCTATCAGCCCGAAGGCCGCTTCACCGATACCTGGAACATCTCCAACAACGCCAGCTGGCTGAAGGGCAAGCACACGCTGAACTTCGGTTTCCAAAGCCAGAACATCCGGGTGAACGCCTACGACTACTTCATCACCTCGCCGCTCTATACGCTGGGCATTGGCTCCCGCACGCGTGGCATCACGGCGGCGGACTTGCCGGGCGCCAGCCAGAATGAGATCAACAACGCCAACACGCTGCTTGCCTCGGTGGCCGGACTCGTGAACCAGGCGCAGCAGCGGTTCAATGTCCGCGACGCGAGTTCCGGCTTCGTGGCGGGTCAGGAAAACCGCCGTCACTGGGCCTTCGGCAGCTACGCCGGGTATCTGCAGGACAACTGGAAGATGACCCGTCGCCTCAGCCTGTCAGCGGGTGTCCGGTATGACTACTTCACGGTGGTGGATGAGACGCGCGGCGTCGCGCTGCTGCCCGTTCTCCAGAATGGCAATCCTATCTCGACGCTGCTCAATCCAGACAGTCAGATTGCCTTGGCGGGCAAGGCCAATGGCCGGCCCTTCTACAATGCTGACCGCAACAACTTCGCGCCCAACGTTGGCCTGGCCTGGGATGTTTTCGGCAATGGCAAAACCGCTATCCGCGCGGGCTACAGCGTCCACTTTGTCAACGACAATCACATCACCATGGCCTTCAATGCGGCCAATTCCAATGCCGGGTTGCAGGCGGAGGCCAACATCACTGATGTGAATGGCCGCGTCTCCACCGGCGTGACCATTCCCACGCCCGCCTACAAAGTGCCACGCAGCTTTGCCGATAACTACGCACTGAACTCGCAATCGGCCTTCGCCACCATTGACCCGAACCTCCGGACGCCCTACGTCCAGCAAGTTAGCTTGGGCGTTCAGCAGAAGCTGGGCGGGGGTGTGCTGGAAGTGCGCTACGTCGGCAATCGCGGGACAAAGCAGTTCCGTGCGTTCGACTTCAACCAGATCAACCCGGCCGCCGGTGGATTCCTGGCCGACTTCCGCCGTGCCTATTCGAACGGGGTGCTGGCGCAAAACTCCGGCCGCGCCTTTGACGCCCGCTACAACCCGGCCATCCCGGGCAGCCAGCCGACGCCAGTGTTTGACTCCATGCCCAGTGGCGGCTTCCTGGCCAATGCGCAGGTGATCAACCTGATCCGGACCCAGGCCGTGGCGGAGCTGGGCAACTTCTATCAGATCCGCGGCTTGAACGGCCCGGTGAACTTCTACCGCAACGCCAATGCGCTGGGCACCAATCTGATGACCAACTACAGCCGCTCCGCCTACGACAGCCTTCAATTGGACTATACGCGCCGCTTTGCGCGCGGCTATTCGTTCCAGTTGAACTACGTCTGGGCGAAGTCATTGTCCGACTCCGCGGGCGACAGCCAGGTCAACTTTGAGCCGTTCCTCGACATCAACAACGGCAAGTTGGAGCGGTCGCGGACGCCGTTCGATCTGCGGCATGCCTTCAAGGCCAACTACGTGCTCGATCTGCCATTCGGGCGGGGTAAGAAGTTCCTGAACACGGCCAGCCCGCTGGTTTCACGCGTAGTCGGTGGTTGGTCCGTGAGTGGCTTGACCACGCTGCAAAGCGGCTTCCCCTTCTCCATCCGCTCTGAACGCGGCACGCTGAACAGGCAGGCGCGATCCGCCAACAACACCGTCACCACCACCCTGGATGGAGACGCTCTGGCGCGCACCGTGGGCTTCTACATGACCGGCAACGGCCCGTACATCGTCGATCAAGCGGCCATCAATCCGCGCGACGGCCGAGGTGTGGCCGCCGACGGCAGCGCGCCATTTAGTGGGCAGGTGTTCTTCAACCCCAACGCCGGCGAACTGGGCTCTCTCCAGCGCCGCTACTTCACTGGGCCTCGATACTTTAACTTCGACTTCGGCATCCAGAAGCTGACCACCATCCGCGAAGGTCACACACTGGAGCTGCGGCTGGAATCGACCAACGTGTTGAACAACGTCATGTTCGACACCTTCCAGACCGGAACCCGCTACGACTACGATGTGAACTCCGCCACCTTCGGCCGTATCGTCAACCAGGGCAACACGCCGCGCCGCGTGCAGCTCGGGTTGTACTACCGCTTCTGAGCGCGTCCAACTGCGGGGGCTAGCTGCGCAGCCTGTGTTGGGGGACGAAGGGCCGGTAGCTCAGTTTCGCGATGGAAGCAAAATGCTTCCGGTTGCCGGAGATCAGCGGCAAATCCAATTTAACCGCCGTGGCTGCGATCAGTGCGTCCAGTGCTCGCAGCCCGTGCCCCATGGCATATTGATCGATCAGCTTCGCGGCGCGATCACCGATCGCGGCTGAAAGCGGGATGATCTCGATTCCGAACGATGTGATAAAGGTTCGCGTCGCCCGCTGCTCAGCGGCGGACCCGACGCCTTGCATCACTTCCATCAGCGTCACTACGGACATCATCGGCTTTTCGTCCCTTGCCAGCTCCAGCAGAGCCGCTGGCTCGTTTCGGGACGCCCAGATCATCACGTCGGAATCCAGCAGCATCGTAGCGGCTCTCCCGCATTTTCATAATGTAGGCCGTGGGATCCTTCATGTCTTCGCGATCTGCCCACATTCCCACGAACGGGTGGGCCTGCATTTTTCGCAGCCGCTCTTCCCAGTCCGGCCGGACGTTCTGCATCGGCTTCAATTGCGCCCGGTCCTGGCCCCGATAAGTAAGCGTGACCGCTTCGCCGCGGTCAAGCGCAGCCAGAACATCCTTCAAGCGGAGCCGGAGATCGGTGACGGTGGCTTTCATGTGGCGGCGGCCTTCATCAGCTATAGTTCGACTATACATGAGATTTCTCGTTTTCCTGCTGGTTTCCGCCTCCCTGCTGGGCCAAGGCGTTGAGTACGTCAAAGGCAACTACACGAAATTTGAGTACATGGTGCCCGTGCGCGATGGCGTCAAGCTGTTTACGTCGGTGTATGTACCCAAAGAGGCGCTGAGCGGCGCCAGCACGACGAAGTTTCCGATCATGATGCAGCGGACGCCCTATTCGGTGGCGCCCTATGGGGTCGACAAGTACCGCCCCAGCCTGGGCCCTTCGGAGAAGTTTGGCAAGGACGGCTTTATCTTCGTCTATCAGGACGTCCGCGGCCGCTACCAGTCGGAAGGCAAGTGGCTGGAGATGACGCCGCATAAGCCCAACAAGGCTTCCGCGAAGGACGTCGATGAATCGAGCGACACGTACGACACCATAGACTGGCTGGTCAAGAACATTCCCAACAACAATGGCCGTGTTGGCATGTGGGGCATCTCTTATCCCGGCTTCTACGTCACGGCGGGCATGATCGATGCGCACCCGGCACTGAAAGCCGCTTCCCCTCAGGCCCCGGTCACTGATCTCTATGGCGGCGATGACAGCTATCACAACGGTGGCCTGATGCTGGCCGCCAACTTCGGCTTCTACCTGTTCTTCAAGCCACACCTGGAGCCGACGTTGCCCGAGAACTTCGGCCGCATGAATCCCTTCAAGTCGCCCGACGGCTACGATGTCCTGCTGCGCGCCGGCACGCTCGCTAATGCCACTGAGAAGTACTACAAGGAGGCCAATCCCTATTGGCTGGCCACCATGAACAACCCCAACTTGAACGACTTCTGGAAAGCGCGCAACATCTCTACGCACCTGAAGTCGATCAAGCCGGCCGTGCTGACCGTGGGCGGCTGGTTCGATGCCGAAGACCTGCAAGGGCCACTGCGCGTCTATCGCCAGATCCAGGCCAACACGCCACCCGCCAGCGGCAACCACATCGTAATGGGCCCCTGGACGCACGGCGGCTTCTCGCGTGGCGATGGCGACAAAGTGGGCGACATCAACTTTGGCTCCAAGACCAGCGCCTACTATCGTGACTCGATTGAGTTTCCATTCTTCGCCTATCACCTGAAGTCGAAGGGCGACGGCAAGTTCCCCACCGCGTGGGCCTTTGAGACCGGCACCAATCAATGGCGCACGTTCGACACGTGGCCGCCCAAGGCCGCGCAGCAGAAGAAGCTCTACTTCCACGCGGGCGGCAAGCTGTCGTTTGACCCACCGGCCGAGACCGAAGGCTTCGACGAATATTTGGCGGACCCCAACAAGCCGGTCCCCTATGTCAGCTACATCCACACCGGCCACTCAGGCTTCTACATGACCTCCGACCAACGCCATGCCGCCACGCGGCCCGATGTGCTGGTCTATGAGAGCAACATCCTCGACGAAGACGTCACCATATCCGGTCCCTTGACGCCGGAGCTGTTTGTCTCCTCCACCGGCACCGATGCCGATTTTGTCGTGAAGCTGGTGGACGTCTACCCGGGTGATCTCGAAGACGGCCCCAATAATGTGAAGCTGGGCGGCTATCAACAACTGGTGCGCGGCGAACCGTTCCGCGCCAAGTTCCGCAACAGCTTCGAGAAGCCGGAAGCACTGACCCCCGGCAAACGCGAGCGCGTCGCCTTCACCTTGCCCGACGTCCAGCACACCTTCCGCAAGGGCCACCGCATCATGGTGCACATCCAGAGCAGCTGGTTCCCGCTGGTGGACCGCAACCCGCAAAAGTTCATCAACATCCCCGACGCCAAAGTCAGCGACTTCCAGAAAGCCACCCATCGCGTCTACCGGGGCAAGACGGGCGGCAGCAGTATTGGCGTGGGTGTGTTGAACTAGGCCGAACGTGTTCTGCAGAACTCTGCCGGAGTACTATGAAGCCAGGGAAGTCGCATGACCCATCTTGAAACAGCCGCGGAGATTGATTGGCTTGCCTGCGAGCTCATCGAACAAGTTCCGGGCAAAGTATCCGGTCGCCCTGTCGTTCGCGGAACTCGTATTCTGCCGGACACGATCATCAATAGCTTCGAACTTGGTGATAGCCTCGACGAAATCCATGAAGGTTTCCCCGCTCTTTCCATTGCCCAGATCAAGCGCCTGATCGATTTCGCGAGTGCCCAACGAGCCCCAAATCAGCGGTGAAGATACTGCTTGACGAAAACCTTGATCACCGCCTCAGGAAGCACCTCAGTCCTCATCAGGCGATAACGGCGACTTTTCAAGGTTGGGGCGGACTGAAGAATGGCAAGCTGCTCGATGCAGCCGAGCGGGGCGGCTTTGATGTCCTGATCACAGGAGACCAAACGCTCGCCTACGAGCAGAACCTAAACCGGCGGCGCTTGGCCGTCATCGCACTCTCCTCGGTCGAATGGCGAATGATGAAGGACTACCTGTGCGAGATTCTTTCTGCCGTGAACGTCGCGGTCCCAGGTTCCTTTCAGGCGGTCAACTGTGGGATCTTCAGCCGCAAGAAGCCTCCGTTGTCCTCATAGCTGCCTCAGCCTCCAACCAGCCGCAGATTCGCCTTCGCCCGCAGCGAGAAGTCAGCAAAGTCCTGCCGCGCCAGCTTCGGAAAACCGGCCGCCGCGATCATCACGGCATTGTCGGTGGAAAGCTCGCCACGCGGGAAGAAGGCGGGCACATAGAGCGACTCCGCCGCCGCGCGCAAGCCGCTGTTGCAGGCGACCCCGCCTGACACAATCATGGACCGGGCGCCCATCTTGCGCCCCGCCGCCGTGGCCCGTTCCAGCAAGTCCTTCACCACCGCGCGCTGGAAGCTGGCCAGCAGGTCGAGCGTGGCCTGCGGCGTCACCGCGCGCCATTGCTCCACCGTCGGTCGCGGCGTCTCCTTCAGCAATGCCCGCCGCGCGGCTATCTCTTCTTCCATCGAGCGTGCCTGCGTCCAGCGCAATACCGCCGTCTTGATGCCACTAAAGCTGAAGTCGAGCGCATTGCCCTTCATGTTGGGCGTCGTGAACCGCACCGCCTTGGGGTTCCCGAACGGCGCCAGGCGATCAATCACCGGGCCGCCCGGATAACCGAACCCCAGCAGCTTCGCCACCTTGTCAAAAGCCTCGCCCGCCGCATCGTCCCGCGTCCGGCCCAACAGGCGGTAGACAAAGCCTTCGGTCACCTCGAACATATGCGTATGCCCGCCGCTGACCACCAGCGCCAGGGCAGGGAACTGAAGCTCGCGCCAATGCTCCATCACCACCGCGTGGATGTGGCCTTCAATGTGGTTCACGCCCAACAGCGGCACGCCCCACGCCAAGCTGAGCGCCTTGGCATAGGTGATACCCACCAGCAGTGACCCCACCAGGCCCGGCCCTTCCGTGACGGCGATGGCATCCAGCGCCCGCCCCTCGATCTCTGCCTGCGCCAGCGCATCGCGCACCACGGGCACGATGGCCCGCAGATGTTCCCGCGATGCCAGTTCCGGCACCACGCCGCCCCACCGTCCATGGATGTCCAGTTGCGAGGCCACCACGTTCGAACGCACCTCGATACCGTCGGCCACCACCGCGGCGGCGGTTTCATCGCACGACGATTCGATGCCCAAAATCACGCCCGATAACGGGGAGTTGCCAGTCGGAGAGCCCACGCTGCTATTGTGGCAATTTGAAGGTCACTGATTTTTCTTACGAGCTTCCGCCCGACCTGATCGCGCAGGAGCCACTCGCGGACCGTTCGGCTTCGCGCATGTTGCTGATCGATCGCGCCACCGGCACCTGGAAGGATGGTTACTTCCGGGACCTCCCGCTCTACCTCGGGCGTGGCGATTGCCTGGTGTTGAATGATTCGCGCGTGATGCCGTCTCGGCTCTATGGCCACCGGGCCGGCGGCACGGGCACGGTGGAGGTGCTGTTCCTGAAACCACTCTCCACTGACCGGCGGACCTGGCAAGTGTTGGTGCGCCCCGGACGGCGCTTGCACGAAGGCTCCGTGGTGGAGTTTGATGACACCCTTGGTGGCGTGATCCTCGACACCGGGGAGCGCGGTGAGCGCAAGATGAAGCTGCTGGGCGCGGGCGACATCGATGAGGTTCTGCAGCGCATCGGCCACATGCCCCTGCCGCCCTACATCCGGCGCGATGACACGGCGCAGGACCGGGAGCGCTACCAAACCGTCTATTCGCAGGAGCCCGGTTCGGCCGCCGCCCCCACGGCGGGCCTGCACTTTACGCCACGTATTCTCGATGAATGTCAGCAGGCGGGCGCCGACATCGCGCGGGTGACTTTGCATGTCGGCCTCGGCACGTTTTCCCCGCTCCACACCGACGAGGTGAAGTCGGTTCACCTGCATTCGGAACGCTACCGGATCGATGGGCCTCAGGCCGCGAAAATCGCTGCCGCCAAGCGTCGTGTAGCGGTCGGCACCACTTCGGTCCGTACGCTTGAGACCTGGGCCCAGCGAGACGAACTGGCGGGTGAAACGGACATCTTCATCTACCCCGGCCACCAGTTCAAATTGGTCGACGCCATGCTGACCAACTTCCACTTGCCGGAATCGAGCCTGATGCTTCTCGTGTGCGCTTTTGGTGGCACGGAGCTGATGCTGGACGCCTATCGGCATGCGGTTCGCGAGCGGTACCGCTTTTTCAGCTACGGCGACTGTATGCTTATAGTTTGATCTACTTATTTGTCTGCTTAATGTTCGCCATGCCGGTCTTC
>JBIKMK010000160.1:0-7861 GCA_044359315.1 Bryobacteraceae bacterium
ACGTGCTGCCGGAAGTCTTCTCAAAGTATACGGCGCTTTACCCCAACGTCCAGCTGCACGTCGATCGCAGCTATGGCAGCAAGGTAGTGCAGGCGGTTCAGGACAATCTCGCGGACTTCGGCATTACGCAACTACCGGTGGAAGAGAAGCGGCTGCAAGTGGTGAAGGTCCATTCGGACGAAATTCGGCTGATTGCGCCGCCTAACCATCCCTTGGCGCGCCTGGGGGCCGTGACGGCACAGGATATGCGCGGATTTCCGCTGCTGCTGCCCAAATCGGGAACCACCCGGACGAAGCTGAACGCGTGGCTGGAACCGGTGGAAGACGAAATTCAGGTTTCGATGGAACTGGATTCCACCGAGATGATCAAGCGCTTTGTGATGGCCGGCTTGGGCCTCAGCTTTCTGGCTGGCTCGCATAGTGCCGGAGAGGTCTTTTCAGGCAAGCTGGCGTCATTGCCGCTGGCACCGGACCCGATTTTGCGCGATCTGGGCCTGATTTACCGCAAGGACAAGTCGTTGTCGCGGGCGGCGCTTGGGTTTATCGATGTGGTGTTGGAGCAGGCGGGCGGGATCAACCGGTTTGAGGCCGGGCGGGCGTTGGCTCCCGTGGCGATCCGTACCAGTCCCGAGGCCAAAGTGGGTCAGAGACATTAGCATTAGAAGTGACACTAGAAGTGCTGAACGCACCAGAAGAGTAGGCGCAAATGAGCAATTCGCGGCGGTCGTATACAGTTCGGTCCTCCACCATTTTTGTGGCGGAGGGTGACCGGACGGAAGTGTTCCGGTCAATGGATGACGTCCCTGCTGATACGCGTGAGCGGCTGCTGAAATCCACTTCTGGCGCGGGCGCGGCGACAATTTTTATCGCCAATAAAGGCGGACGCCGGGAATTGGCGCGGCGGCTGAAAGGCCTGCCCTCACGCATCCGCACCCGCATGGAGCCGCCGAACGAGCCCAAGGCGGAAGCTCCGAAGGCGGCGGCGCCGGTAACGCCGCCTGCCCCGGCCATGGAGCCCCCGAAGTTTGCGACGGGCGACGGGCAATGGCGACCGGTGGCGCGCCAGATTTTGCTGGTGGCGGCCAGTGCCGGGCTGCTGGTGTGGCTGCTGGCCGGACTGAAGTAACAAAAATTCCCGGAAAATAGCCGGGATTGTTCGAAATTGTCTAAAGCTCCGGCGAGACCCTCCGATGTGGACAACGTGGAACGCCGCCGCGAATCTCGCCACCAAACCAAGCAGCCCGTCAGCCTCACCCTTTTGGGTGAAAAGCCCGGCCAGAATCACAGTATTGAAGGCATGATCCTGGATTTTTCCGGGCGCGGCCTACGGGTCGAAGTGGCCGAGGCGGTGACGCCTGGCGCCGCCGTGCGGCTGGACCTGAAGGATCAGCTCATGCTGGGCGAAGTCTGCTACTGCCAGCGCGCGGAGAATGGCAGCTATGCACTGGGTTTACAGATGGAGCAGGCCTTGAGCCATCTGGAAGATCTCAGCCATCTGATGAACGCGCTGATGGGCGAAGGCGGCCGTCTGGGCGTGGCTCCGCAGCGCGTCGCCTAGTTCATCAGCGCCAGCGCGCCTGACGCGTTTCCACCCGCACTCCCACCTCCGGGGCTTGCGCGGCTATCGGTGATCGATTACCCGTCGTTCGCCGATCATGTAGTTTTGCACCATCTTCCCGTTTCATTTGCGCCTTGAAGTTGTGCGACCGGTTCCGGGTCAAGCGGCTGACCTGCGGTGGTCGTGGAAGGGCTTTGATATCCTCGCTGCTTGGGCACCAAGCGTCTCCTTTGGATCATTCCGTTGTGGGTTTCGGCGGCGCACGCCGCTGCAGACGATGCTGCCCGGCGAGTGCTGGCCGCGCGTTGTTGGGCCTGTCATGCCCAGACGGCCGTGGGCGGGTTACGCCTGGATTCACGCAGCGCGATGTTGCAAGGCGGTCCTTCCGGTCCGGCGCTGGTTCCGGGTGACCCCGCCCGCAGCCGCCTGATGCAGGCGATCCGCCGCGATGTGCCTGGCGTGAAGGCCATGCCACCTGGCGCGCCATTGACACCCGAGGAGCAGCGCGCGCTGGAACAGTGGATTGCCAGTGGTGCGCCCTGGAATGAGGAGTCCGGCCATTGGGCCTTTCAGCCTCTCCGCCCGGTGGCTCCGGGCCAGGCGATTGATCCGCTGATCGCCGCTGCCCTGCGGGCCAAGGGCCTCGCGCCCAATGCCGCGGCGGACCGCCGGACGCTGATCCGCCGTCTGTTTTTCGACCTGACCGGGCTGCCTCCCACTGAAAAAGAGTTCGCCGCTGCCTTCAGCGACGCAAGCGAAGGCTGGGTGCAGCGGCTCACCGACCGGCTGCTGGCTTCGCCTCACTTCGGCGAGCAATGGGGCCGTCACTGGCTGGACGTGGCCCGCTACGGCGAGGATGACTATTCCGGCACGGCCGTCATTCCTTATCCGAACGCTTGGCGGTACCGCGATTGGGTGGTGTCGGCGCTGAATCAGGATCTGCCGTACGATCGCTTTCTGATGGCGCAGCTGGCCGGTGATCTGATGAATGATTCCGCTCTGCTGCCCGCGACTGGGCTGCTGGGGTTGGGGCCCTGGTACTACGGCATCGCGCAACCCGCGCAATCGCGCGCCGACGAACGGAACGATCGAGTCGACGTCGTGACGCGCGGCATGCTGGGCGTGACGGTGGCCTGCGCCCGCTGCCACGACCACAAGTACGACCCGATCTCGCAGAAGGACTATTACGCCCTGGCGGGCGTTTTTGCCAGCTCCGCCTACAAAGAGTATCCCCTGGTGCCCGAAACTCAAGTGGCCGATTGGAAGCGGCGCAAGAAGGAAGTGGACGAAGCGGAGAAGGCGCTGAACAAGTTCCTGGACGAACACGGCGCGCGGCTGGCGGAGGGTTATGCCCCGCTGATCGGCCGCTTCATGATGGCTACGGTGGAACCATCCGCGGCCCAAGGCTTGCCGCCCGCAGTGGTGGAGCGGTGGAAGAAGTATCTGGCCAAGCCGGAAGAGTTCCATCCTTTTCTGAAGGCCTGGTTCGACGGCCGGAAGACCAGCGCGGAGGCCGAGGCTTTCCAGGCGCTGCTGATCGGGATTCTGGCGGAGAAGAAGTCGCTGGATGCAGAAAACAAGGTGGCCGTGGAGGCAGCGAAAAAGCTGGAGCCGCGCGTCATCAAGACGATCACGTTGCCGGGTGGCTACCGTTCTGAAGAGGACTTCAATCCCGGCGCCTACATCGCCGCCAAGTCGCTGGAGCGGGATCGCTACGTGGCCTGGAACCGCACCTTTGGCGAAGCCTCGGCACCGCTGAAGCTGCCTCGTGAGCTGGTGCCCCAGTTTCTGGAGGGGCCGCAGAAGGCCGAGCATCGCCGGCTGGCCCAGCAGTTGGCGGCCCTGAAAAAGGCCCTTCCGCCCCAGTATGGCTTTCTCCAGGGCGCGGCGGAGTTTGAGCCCGAAGACCTCCGGCTGAACCTCCGGGGCAATCCCGAGGCGTTGGGTGACGTGGTGCCGCGCCGTTTTCCGGCTGCTCTTTCCGGTGGCGAACAGTGGCCTTTGCAGCAAGGGAGCGGGCGGATGCAGTTGGCGGAGGTGGTGGCGCACCATCCGCTGGCCGCGCGCGTGGCGGCCAACCGGGTGTGGATGTCTTTGTTCGGGCAAGGGCTGGTCCGCACGCCATCGAATTTTGGTCGAGTGGGAGACCGGCCGGCGATCCCGGAGCTGCTGGACTATCTGGCCTCCCACCTCGTGACGCACAAGTACTCGATCAAGGCCCTGATTCGCGAGATCGTGCTGTCAGAGGCCTATCAGCGTTCATCGGCGGGCTCTCGCGCGGGCGACGCGGCGGATCCGGATAATCGCTACCTGTGGCGTCAGAACCGCCGCCGCCTGGAAGCTGAGCCACTGCGTGACGCGATGCTGACGGTCTCCGGCGAACTGGACCGCCGTGTCGGTGGGGCCTCCGCTCCCCTGACCGCCAGCCTGCACCGCCGGACGCTGTATGGCAAGACCAGCCGCTTCCAGCCGGATGAGACGCTCTCGCTGTTTGATCTACCCGCCGCGGCGGTCACCTGCGAACAGCGAGTGGTCACCAATGTCCCTTTGCAGAAGCTGTTCTACTTGAACTCGGATGCGGTCCATCAACGAGCGGCGGCCGTAGCCAAGCGAGTGGGGCAGCGGAATCGGGAGAAGGGGATTGCCGCAGCGTACCGGCTTTTGCTCCATCGCGATCCGGCACCGCGTGAGCAGGCGCTGGGGCTCGACTTCCTGCGCCAGGCCGGGGCCAACGGCTGGGCGCAATATGCGCAGGTGCTGTTAAGTTCGAATGAGTTTGCCTATGTCGATTAACCACGCCATCCCTGCAGCCATACACCCGCGCTGGACGCGTCGCGAGGCGTTGTCGCGGATGGCGGGAGGCTTTGGCTTAAGCGCGCTGGCTGGGATGCTGGAGGCGGAGACCAACCCGTTTGCTCCCAAGACGCCCCACTTTGCGCCGAAGGCCAAGCGCATCATCTATCTGGTGATGAATGGCGGCATGTCGCATGTCGACACGTTTGACCCGAAGCCGCAGCTGACCCGCTATAACGGCCAGCCCATGCCCGGTGGCGCGCCCAAGACGGAGCGGTCCACGGGCAACCTGTTTGCTTCGCCTTTCAAGTTCTCCCCGCGTGGGCAGAGCGGCGTTGAAGTCTCCGAACTCTTCCCCCGCGTCGGCGGCCTGATCGATGATTTTTGCGTGATCCGTTCCATGTGGACGGAGGTGCCGAATCATGAGCCCTCGCTGTTCATGTTCAACACCGGCACCATCCAACCGGGCCGCCCGAGCCTGGGCAGTTGGCTGATGTACGGCCTGGGTTCCGAAAGCCGAGATCTGCCGGGCTTTGTGGTGTTGTGTCCGGGCATGCCGGTGGTGGGTTCACCGTTGTGGTCTTCCGCTTTCCTGCCCGCCGTATTCCAGGGCACGTTTCTCAAAAACACGGAGACGGACCCCTACAAGCTGATCCAGAACATCCGCGCCCAAGCGCCGCTTTCTGCCCAACGCCGCCAGCTGGATCTGCTGAAGCAGCTCAACCAGGATCACGCCGCGGCGCGCCCCGGCGATTCGCAGCTGGAGGCCTCGATTGAAGCGATGGAGACGGCGTTCCGCATGCAGACCGAGGCTCCGGAGGCGTTCGACATTCGCAAGGAGAAGCCCGAGACGCTGGCTCGCTATGGCGATAGCGAAATCGGCCGCAGCTGCCTGCTGGCCCGCCGGCTGGTGGAGCGCGGCGTGCGCATGGTGCAGGTCTACTATGGCAACTCGCAGCCTTGGGATAACCACGAAGACATCCTGGTGCTGAAGCGCCTGTGCGGCCGCACGGACCCGGCCGTCGCCTCACTGATTGAAGATCTGAAGGAGCGCGACATGTTGCGCGACACGCTGGTGGTGCTGGGTACGGAGTTTGGCCGCACGCCCGCCGTGGAGAATGGCTCCAGCACGCGGCTGCACTACGGGCGGGATCACAACTCCTACGGCTATTCGATTGCGGTGGCCGGTGGTGGCATCAAGGGCGGCACCGTGTACGGCGCGACCGACGATTTCGGCTATCGCGCGCAGGATAAGCCGGTCCACCCGCACGACGTCAACGCGACGTTATTGCACCAGTTGGGGCTGGACCACACCAAGCTCACCCACCGCTACAGCGGCCGCGACTTCCGGCTGACGGACGTGCATGGGACGGTGTTGCGGGAGATTCTCAGCTAAAGTGGGCCCTCGAATTGCCTATGCTAAAGATATGGCGACCGTTGTAGATCCCAAAGACCTCCGTCCTTCCCGCCTTGTCATCCCCGGTGCTAAGCCGCCCGTGGTGGCTTTTGGACTTGGCGATACTGGGGAGCCGGGCGAGGTAGACGCCTTCAACCGGTTGGTGCGCGAGTTGCGCCAGCAAAGCCCCGCGATGAAGGGCGAACCCCTTGAACGCCCTGCTGCTTGACACCAACGTAGTTTCGATTTTGTTCAATCGCCGGCACCCGCTGTGGGAGCAGGCCGTGCACCTAGTGGTTGACCACCAACTGGCGATATCGTTCATGAGCCGCGCCGAACTACTGCTCTGGCCTGTCTTGAACGACTGGGGAGCATCGCGCCGGGCCAGCCTTCATCAGCACCTAGAGCTTCATACCACCCTCTATGCGGATGATGCGATGTGCACCGAGTGGGTCGGCATCGTGGCGCAGTGCCGTTCTGTAGGACGCCCGATCCAGACCGCTGATGCTTGGATTGCTGCTTGTGCCCGAAGGTGGGATCTTCCCCTAGTTACCGCTGATGTGCGCGATTTCGAGGCTGTTGCCGGGCTTCAACTCCTTCCGTTGAAGTGACTGGCCACCTAAGCATCCGCGAGTTCGCATAGTACCCCCCAAGCCCGTACGGCAACTTGATATCGTAATCATCGCCATGTCACCGCGATCTATTGTTGCCGCTCTCCTTTGCGCTACCCTTCTACCCGCTCAGACCGTCCGCCAGGACGTCACCATTCACATCACCAAGCCCATGGTGCCGCCCGCCTGGGCGTTGCTCGAACGGGACTTGCTGCGGTACAACTCGCAGGCGGTGGAGCGCTTTGCGGACAAGTATGTCGACGAAAAGGGCTACCTGCTGCACACCCCGCGCTGGGGGACGCTGGATGGGCCGGATGATGCGATTGAGACGTTTTGGAACTGGACCCTGCTCCACTCCCTTGGCGCTTCGGACAACGTGCTGAAGCTCTACCAGAAGGCCCAGGAAGGCCATTGGAAGCAGTACAACGAGATCCGCACCAAGCTGACGGAGCTGGCCAAGAACGGCTCCTATTCCAAGGAGTTCATCACGCAGTCCGATTGGTTCCACACGGGCGAAGGCATGCGCGCCTTCCTGCTGATGGGCCTCTCCGACCCCAACAATGAGCTTTACCGCGAGCGTATGAAGCGCTTTGCGGCGATGTACATGGGCGAAGATCCGGAAGCGCCCAACTATGACCCGAAGCTGAAAATCCTGAAAAGCATCTGGACCGGAAGCAAGGGGCCGATGCTGCGCAAGGCCACTACGTACGACTGGGTGGGCGACCCCGTGCCCGGAACCTTTCACCTGCTGCACAACCCGGCTGGGCGCGGCAAGATGCTGGATCTCGAGTCCCACTACAAGAAGATGCTGGCCCATTGCGACGAGTATCTGGACAGCGCGGGCGACAACTTTCTGAACCCCGCGGCCACCATCTTGGGCATGAACGCCTACATGTTGACGGGCGACGAGAAGTACCGCAAATGGGTGGTCGACTACATGTCGGCCTGGAAGCAGCGCGCGGCCGAAGCGGGCGGCATGATCCCCAGCAACGTCGGTCTGGACGGCAAGCTGGGTGGGGAGCACAACGGCCAGTGGTGGAAAGGCACCTACGGCTGGAACTTCACCATCTTTGATGGCGAACTGGAAAAGATCGCCCACCGCAACTACTTCACCGACGGCAATTGGCCGGGCTTCAGCAACGCACTGGTGATGAGTGGCGATCAGGCGTTTGTGGACGTGCTCCGCAAGCAGATGGATCTGGTGTACGCGCAAAAGAAGGTGGAGAACGGCAAAACGCTGCTGCCGCAAATGTACGGCGACCCGCGCGGCTACAAGTACAACGGCCCGCCCAGCTGGTACAACTACACCGACAAGCTGCACCAAGACCGGCTGGCGGAAATCTATTTCTGGTCGATGGACCGCAAGGATCTGGAACGCGTTCCCATCGCCACCAAGTTTGAGATCCCGGCCAGCCAGCGCGATGGCTATAGTGAGCCGGACCGCACTGCGCCGTGGCTGGGCTTTCTGGAAGGCCGCTTGCCGGACTTCCCGGAAAAGGCCCT
>JBIKMK010000161.1:0-7838 GCA_044359315.1 Bryobacteraceae bacterium
TGGAAGCGGTGTTCCATTTGACGCCGAACATCTCCTACCCGATGATGCTGATCGTTTCGGCGTTGATGCTGCCGGTGATGATCTGCCGGTTCTACATGGGCTGGATGCAGATGCTCTATATCGATCTGCCGCTGATTGTGGCCTCTTTCTGGTCGATTTCCGCTTTCTACCTCACTGCGCAGCGGGTGCTCTACCCCAACAACTGGAAGCGCACGGTCTTCTTCCTGCCCGCCCTGATGGCGGCGGGAGTGGCACTGACGCTCTCGAACACGAAGGCGTTTTTTGAAGCCGTGTTTGGCGTCTCCACCGCCTTTGCCCGCACGCCCAAGTACGCCATTTCCGGCTCACAGAAAGTAGCGGTGAAGGCTGCGTATAAGAGCCGCTCCGGTATTCTGCCCTACCTGGAACTCGCCGCTGGCACCTATTTCGTGTTCATGACCGGTTTCGCCATTGATACCTACAACTTCCTGGCCGTCCCCTTCCTGCTGATCTTTGTGACCGGCTACTACTGGGCTGGTGTGACCACGCTGATCGAAGAGTACAAGGGCAAGCTGGCCTGGCAGCGGCAGCGTGCGCTGGCGCTGGAAACCGCCGGTCGCGAATAGGGTCGCGGCCTGCTGCTGACCCAACCCGAGCCTCTGGCGCGGCACCACCAACGAACGGGTAGTACCCTCAAGCATCGAAATTCACGGAGCTGAAATCGGTCCCATGGTAATCTCTCCTTTCGGGTACTTACCCGGCCTTTGGGAGGATCCACGTGCACGCTCCGCATTCCATTACTTCTGTCTTCCATCGACTCGCTCCAGCACTGCTGGGCGTGCTCGCCATGGCCAGCCTTCAGGCCCAGCAGACGAACCCGTCAGTCGTGATCAGCCAGGTCTATGGTGCGGGCGGCAACTCCGGCGCCACGCTCCGGAACGACTACGTTGAGCTGTTTAACCGCAGCAGTGGGGCGGTCAGTCTGAACGGTTGGTCGATTCAGTATGCCAGCGCCACGGGTACGGGCAACTTCGCCGACAACAGTCCCGTTGCGCTGCCGAACGTCTCACTGAGCGCGGGGCAGTATTTTCTGGTTCAGTTGGCGAGCGGTGGTGGTGTTGGCTCGCTGCTACCCACCGCCGACGCGACGGGTACCATCTCCATGGCGGCTGGAAGTGCGAAAGTGATCCTGGCCAATGTGGCCACGGGCCTGGCTTGCAATGGCAGCGCCGGGCAACCCTGCAATGCGACGCAGCTGGGCCAGATTGTGGATTTGGTGGGCTACGGGACAACGGCAAACTTCTTTGAGACCGCCCGCACCGGAACCAACCTTTCAGCGACAACGGCGGGGTTCCGCAAGGGCGGCGGCTGCACCGACACGAACAGCAATTCGGCCGACTTTGAAACCGGCACGCCGGCTCCGCGCAACACCGCCTCCGCGCTTGCGCCCTGCGGCACCACGCCGGTCTCCACGCCTCCTTCGGCGACCGCGACGGCCTCGACGGTGACGGCCGGCAGTTCGACCACTTTCGCCGGTACGATTACGGCCGGCACCAACCCTGCATCCACCGGCTACAACGTCTCCTGCAACCTGACCACGGTGGGCGGCAGCAGCACCTTTGCGTTGACCGTTGTGGGCACGACGATTTCGGGAACCTACGCGGTGCCGGGTGCGACGGCCGCCGCAACGTACTCGCTGCCCTGCACGGTGGCCGATACGGAAGCGACGCCACGGAGTGCGAACTTCAACATCAGCCTGACCGTAAACGCCGCGCCCATTCCGACGCTGAGCTGCGCCGACACGTCGCAGACCGCGATTGGCTCCATCCAAGGTTCCGGCGTGACCAGCCCCATGGTGGGGCAGATCAAGGTGATCCGGGGTGTAGTGGTGGGCTCCTACCAGGGTGCCAGCAAGCTGAACGGCTTCTATGTGCAGGATCCGGGCGACGGCAACCCGGCCACCTCGGATGGCATCTTCGTTGATGAGGCCGTGGGCGGCTCGAAGGGTACGGTCTCCGCGGGCCAGATTGTCCTTTTGAAGGGGACGGTGGCGGAAACGTTCAAGCAGACCGTGATCAACAACGTGACCGAGATGATCACCTGTGGCACGGGTACTGTGACCCCGACCGATATCATGTTCCCGGCGGCGGCCCCCACTGATGACCAGGTGACCGCCAGCAACCAGGGTGCCCTGGAGCAGTACGAAGGCATGCTGGTGCGCTTTCCGCAGCAGCTCCGCGTCACCGACAACTATGACCTGGGCCGCTTCGGAGAATTGAGCTTGGCGTTCGTGCCGAACTACGGCGATGGCGTCACCTACACCCGGCTGATGTCCGGCAGCCAAGTAGCCGCCCCCGGTGCGGCGGCCAATGCGGCCAGCCTGCTCAACGCCAAGTCCCGCATCCTTTTGGATGACGGATCCAACGCCACCTATGGAGCCCTGGCGCCCACCGCCAATTACCCGCTCGATGGCGGCGGGTTGAGCTTCACCAATACTCTGCGGCTGGGCGACCGGCCGAACGTGGACGCCGATGGTACGTATACGCCCATCGTTGGTGTTTTGGGCTACGGCTTCAACACCTACCGCCTGCAACCGGTGGCGTCGAACCCGATCACCTTCGGCCCCTCGGACAATCCGCGGCCCACGACGGTGCCCAACGTGGGTGGCCGCGTGAAGGTGGCCAGCGCCAACATCCTGAACTACTTCACCACCTACAACAGCCGTGGTGCGAACAATGCCGCCGAGTTCCAGCGGCAGCGCGACAAGATCATCGCTGCGTTTAAGGCGATGGACCCCGCGGTGATCGCTTTTAGCGAGCTGGAAAACAACAACACCACGGCGATCAACGACCTGGTGTTCGATTCCGTCAACAGCTTCGGCAACAGCCTGAATACGGGCAACCCCGGCAAGTGGGCTTATGTCAACACGGGCGTCGTCGGCACGGACCAGATCCGCGTGGGCTTTATCTACCAGCCGGCGCTGGTGGAGCCGGTGGGCATCCACAAGGTGCTGAACAACACGGTGGACCCGCGGGCGCTGGACGGACGCAACCGCCCGGCTATTGCGCAAACGTTCAAGCTGCTGACTGGCCCCAAGCCGGGCTTGCAGCACTTCACCGTGGTGGCCAATCACTTCAAGTCCAAGGGCAGCGCCTGCACTTCCTCGCCGGCGGATCCGGACTTGAATGACGGCCAGGACAACTGCAACCTTTCCCGCGTCAGCATGGCCCGCGCCATCCTGGACTGGCTGGCCACCAATCCGACGGCTGACCCGACGCCCGCCGCTGACCGCCGCTTCCTGATCGTAGGCGACTTGAATGCCCACTTGAAGGAAGATCCGCTGTCCGCGTTGACCAGCACCAGCTTCAGCAAGCCCGCCACGGGCAGCTTCCCGGCCTTCCCGGCCAGCCCCTTGGCGGTCTACAAGGACCTGGTTTCGACCCTCGGCGACAAGGCGGGCTACTCCTACCTGTTCAGCGGCGAATCCGGTGCCCTCGACCACGCGCTAGCCAACCCGGCTCTGTTCCGCTTGGTGACCGGCGTCGCCGAGTGGCACATCAACGCGGATGAGCCCGTGGTGCTGGATTACAACTCTGACTACGATGGCAATGGCAACAGCTCCGCCAAGAGCGCGGCACAGTTGGCCGCCTGGTATTCGCCCGGGGCCTTCCGCACGTCCGACCATGACCCGCTGCTGGTGGGCTTCAACCCGCTGTGTGGCGACTTGAACGACGACGGCATTGTGAATGCGGCCGATCAGACGATCATGCGCAATGCGATCGGCAAGCCCTTGGCCAGCGTCGACCGCCGCACCGATTTTGATGGCGATGGCCGGATCACGCTGACCGACTTCAGCCGCTGGTCCGCCTGCGCCGCCGCCTACCAGCGGTAAGTTACTATTCATCAGAAGGAAAACAAGAAATGAAAAAACTGATTTGGGCAGCAGCCCTCACTGCGGTCTCGGCATTCAACGCCGCCGCCGGTACCATCAGCCTGGTCACCCCCAACGCGACGCCCACCGTGGGCCAGCTCTTCACCATTGATCTGGTGGTGAGCGGCAATGCGGATGAGATTCTGGGCTTTGGCCTGGATTATCTGGTCAGCACCGGTGCGATCAACCTGCAGAGCTACGACATCAACCCGTTTTTCGGCCCCGATCTCGGCTTGCCGGACACCAACATCGCGGCGATCACGTTCCCGGGCACCACGGATGCGACGGTGACGCTGGTGTCGTTCAAGTTTCTGGCTCAAGCCGCGGGCGTTAGTGTGTTTAGCGTATTCTCCGATCTGAACGACCCGAACGAAGGTCTATTCACGCTGAGTGTGACCGAGGATCTGAGCAAGGCCCTGACGATCGACGTACAGGCCGTGCCGGAACCGGCCAGTTTGGGCTTGGCCGCAGTGGCTTTGGCCGGCCTGGCCGTGGCCCTGCGCCGCCGCAAGTAACAACCTTCGAACCCGAAACAACGCGCCACTTCCCCGCCTCACGAGGGCGGGGGTGGCGCGTTGCTGTTTTTGCGGTGGGCGGGGGTGCCGATGGCGCTTCTTTCGCGAAATCCGGCTGGTGGCGTAGGGGCCTGGTGATCGCAACGTCTCCGGAGCGGAGCGCGAATCCTTGGGATGGCCCGAATGATGGTCAGCTCCGCGGTGGCGGACAGGACCATTAAAGAACGGAAATGAAGTTGACATTTGGGCGGGCCGATTCTTATATACTTATGCGGCCCGCTTGCCGCGTCTGGTGAGCGGACGGAACGTTTCCCCATGATCGGAGAGAATCCTTGAAGCTTCGTCAGCTCCTTCACTCAGCCGCCCTGGCTGCCCTACTGGCCACCCTGGCCTCAGCCCAATCCTTCACCGCCAGCGTGAATGGAACCGTCACCGATGTATCCGGTGCCAGCATTGGATCCGCCAAAATCGTTGTCACCAACCAGGATCGCGGCACGGTTTCCAGCAGCGTCGCCGACGCCTCGGGCCGGTTTGTGGTCACTGCGTTGCCACCCGGCACGTACATCCTCACTGCGGAATCAGCGGGCTTTAAGCGGTTCTCCTCAGGCCGTTTCACGGTGGCCGTGCAGGAACAAGCCACCATCAACGCCCAGCTGCAGGTGGGCGAGATCACCTCGACGATTGAGGTGGAAGGTTCGGCAGCACTGGTGAATACGACGATCTCGAACCTGGGCCAGGTGATCGACAACAAGTACATCCTGTCGCTGCCCAACATTGCCCGCAACTCGATGGGCTTGGCCTACCTGACACCCGGCGTCGTCGGCTCCGGCGGCCGTCGCGGGGATAGCAATACGAACTTCGTGGCCAACGGCGCGCGCAACTCCACATCAGACGTGCTGGTGGACGGCGCGACGGTGACCACTGTCGAACAGAACTCCGGCATCTCTGACTTGAAGTTTTCGCCTTCAGTGGACGTCGTGCAGGAGTTCAAGATGCAGACGAACTTCTTCTCGGCCGAGTACGGCCAGACGGGTGGCGCGGTGGTGAACATGGTGACACGTTCCGGCACCAACAGTTTCCACGGCACCGGCTACTACTTCTTGCGGGATGCGGCGTTGAATGCCAACGATTGGTTTTCCAATCGCTCCGGCCGCGCGCTGCCCGCCTTCCATCGCGACCAGTACGGCGGCGTGATCGGCGGACCGGTGATCAAGAACCGCACCTTCTTCTTCGGTGGCTATGAGTACACCAAGCAAGAGAGCCCGACGGTGGCCACGATCACGGTGCCTTCGGATTTGCAACGGGCTGGCAATTTTTCGCAGACGTTTAATGCCGCCGGGCAGTTGATGCAGGTCTACAATCCGTTCGCCACCAACACTAGCGCGGCGGGAGTGATCGATCGCCAGCCCTTTGGCGGCAACCTGGTTCCGCAATCAATGATGGACCCGATCGCGCTGAAGGCCTTGTCTTTCGTACCGCGCGGCAATCAGCCGGGGGCTCCGTTCACCAACACCGCCAACTGGTTTGGCCAGGGCATCAACGGCAGCAGCAACCACCAGATCAACATCAAGGGCGACCACAACCTCAACGCCGCCAACCGGCTGAGCGGCCGATACAGCAATGTGATCAGCCAGGGCACGAATCCGAATCTATTTGGCGACGGCAACCCGGCTTATTACACGGGCGGCCCCAATGCCACCAACACCAAGTCCATGGTGGCGGAGTTGACTACGATTGCCAGCCCGACCACAGTGTTCACGCTGCGCTACGGCTTCACGTATTCGAACTTTGCACGCAATCCCAACGTGGCCTACGACCTGACCGAACTCGGGTTGCCCAAGAACATGAAGGACTCCGCCACCAACCTGGTGTTTCCGCGTTGGGCACCGGAAGGCTTCCAGGAGTTTGGCACGGAGCCTTACTGGATCATGGACCGGCAGGAGGGCGTGCACCACGCTTCCGCGTCGATGAGCAAGACCAGGGGCGGCCACAATATCAAGACCGGTGGCGAGTGGCGGTTCAACCAACTGGACTACCTGCAGCCCGGTAACCCGTCCGGCCGCTTCAACTTCAGCCGCGGAGTGACCTGCCGCGACCGGTTCACCTGCCCCGGCAATGAGGGCAACGGTTTGGCGGCAATGTTGATCGGCTGGACCACTGGCAGCGAGTACCACATTGAGCCGAAGGCCTTTTCGCGCTCCGCCTACTGGGGCTTCTATGTGCAGGACGACTGGAAGATCACCCGCAAGCTGACGATCAACCTGGGCCTGCGGTATGACTTTGACGTGCCGCGCTGGGAGGTACTGAACCGCTACAGCTACTGGGATCTGAATGCCCAGTCACCAATCAAGGCCAACGGCTATGATACGCGCGGGGTGATCAAGTTTGTGGACGACAATCGGCGTTCCCCATTTGATGCCGACCGGAACAACTTCCAGCCGCGCATTGGATTCGCTTATGCGTTGAATCCGAAGACGGCCATCCGCTCGGGCTACGGCCTGTTCTACACACTGTCACGGGCCACCGTGTTTGGGCGTCCGGGGACGGGGTTCACGATCAACTCACCTTCCATCTGGACCCTGGATGCCAACGCCACGTTGAATTCGCGGCTGAACAATCCGTTCCCGAATGGAGTGCTGCAACCTCCGGGGCGGGCGCAAGGTGATGCGACGCTGATTGGCTTTGGCGCGAGCACGATTCTGCCGTCGAACAATCGCAATCCCGAGTACCACTCGTGGAACTTCTCGATCCAGCGCGAACTGCCGATGAAGTCGGTGCTGGAAGTGAACTACACGGGTAGCCGTGGCGTGCACTTGTTTATGCCGGTGACGACGCTGTCGCCGCTGCCGCAATCGGCTTGGCCGCAGGGACGGACTACGCTGGCGGCGCTGGTGCCGAATCCGTTCTTCGGCCAGATTACCGATACGCGTTCGCCGCTGAGCGTCGCCAACGTCAGCCGCAGCCGCCTGCTGCGTCCGATGCCGCAGTTTGATGGCACGGGCGTCGGGACGGCGGAGCCAGCCCGGGGCGATTCCAATTATCACGCCATGCAGCTGAAGTGGGAGAAGCGGTTCAGCGATGGCCTGACGGTGCTGACGCACTACACGTGGTCCAAGATGATTGACAACGTCTCGCATAGCTCGGGCAATGTCTCGTGGCTGGGCGGATCGACGTCACTGCAGAATATCTGGGATCTCCGGGGCGAGCGGTCGCTTTCCTCGCATGATGTCGCGCACCGCATGGTGATCACCGGCGCTTACGAGCTGCCGTTTGGCCGCAAGAAGAAGTTCGGCTCCAACTGGAACCGGGCTCTCGATTGGGTGGCCGGAGGATGGCAGATGAGCGGCTTCCTGCTGATGTCGAGCGGCATGCCGTTGCAGGTGCTGCAATCCGGCGGCGCGATCTGGGACGGC
>JBIKMK010000162.1:0-7823 GCA_044359315.1 Bryobacteraceae bacterium
ACCGCCCGCGGCCCCATCGTGCAGCATGAGCCACTGGTCCGGGCCCTGAACGAAGGCTGGATTGCGGGTGCCGGTCTCGATGTCTTTGAGACGGAGCCGCTGCCGCTGGACCATCCGTTGCGTGACTGCCCCAACACCATCTTCACGCCCCACGGCCTACCCTGGACGCTTGAGATCGCGCGCGACAACAGCCTGGAGGCTTGCGATAACATCGTCACCGTGGCCCGCGGTGCCGTGCCGGCCGCCATCGTCAATAAGCAGGTCCTTGGCCGCGAGGGCTTCCTCAACAAACTGGAGCGTTTCCGTTCATGAAAGCTAATCGTTACCGCCAGGCCCTCGCCGAAGGCCGCATCCCCATTGGCCACATGGTGTGGGAGTTCGGCACCCGTGGCATGGCCAAGATCCTTGATTCGCTCGATCTCGACTTCGTCATCTACGACATGGAGCATTCCTGCTTCGGCGTCGAACGCGTCGCGGATCTGATCGCCTATTCCAAGGCCGCCGGCTACGCCCCCTTCGTACGCGTGCCCCAGCCGCAGTACCACTTCCTGGCGCGCATCATGGACGCCGGAGCGCTGGGTGTGATGATCGGCAACGTGCAGACCCCGGAAGAAGCCGCCCGCATCGTCCAGGCGGTGAAATTCGCCCCCATGGGCAGCCGTGGCGTCGGCATCGGCACCGCGCACACCGACTTCCTGCCGCTGGAACCAGTGAAGTACTTCCGCGACATCAACGAATCCAGCGTCGTCATCTGCCAGATCGAATCCCCGCTGGGTGTCGAGAACGCCGACGCCATCGCCGCCGTGCCGGGGGTCGACAACCTCTGGGTGGGCCACTTTGACCTCTCGACCCAAATGGGCATCCCCGCCGAATTCCAGAACCCGCGCTTTCTCGAAGCCCTGGACAAAGTAATCGCCGCCACCCGTAAGCACGGCAAACAAGCCGGCATCCAACCCGGCGCCATGGAACAAGCCGACCAATGGCTCAACATTGGCTTCAACGTCATCAGCTGGGGCGCGGACTCAGCAGTCTACCGCGGCGCGATGCACACCGCAATCGGCAACCTGCGGCAACGCATCGGGCAGAAGTAGTGGTGTATTGGATACTCCGGTCACCGAGTTCGGTAAAGGCGGGCGACCTCACCAGCTTTCAACACCATTCATCAGCGGAACACTGATTACCGCGGAAGGAAGTTCGTTGCTGGCCAGAACTCAAGAACAGATTCTCCGGGCTCACCTCTGGGCACCAGGTGGGAACCTCTTGAGTGTTGGAATCATTCGGCCGGACGACTCGACATAAACAGAGCGCGAGCCCCGAGAAAAGGGTTGTTAGTGAAGGCGAGTCGGTGTATGCTCTTTGTAAGATCAGCTCATGCCGGTGGCCAAGAGGAACTTCTGGCAGAAGCTCTTGTGAAGGAGTACCTATGCGTCTCACGACGATTTTGTTGCTTTCGCTGTCTGCTCAAGCGGCGACGATTGTTTATGTTGGCAAAGACGGCTCAAACGTTGGTGTTTTCGGACGAGATTACCTCTACACGATCACCGGTGGCGCTACAACGCCGGGGGCCAACTGGTACCAACCGACGTTCGACCATTCCGCCTGGGCAACCGGTTTATCTCAGTTTGGCAATGCTGCTATCAGCGGTGGCGACGGAGTCAAGACTTCCTGGGGTGTCAACTCTGCAATCCATTTGTACAAGGAATTCACACTCGGCCAAGCTATCCCGATGGTGGCGAAGATCGCAGTCGACAACGCCTATCAGCTTTACATCAATGGCGAGCTAATCAGTAGCGCAGATGCTGGGGGATTCACGGGCTACTGGGAGTACTCGATCAACGTTCCCGCATTGAAGTTTAAGGCAGGCGTGAACTGGATCGGACTTCGCGGGATCGATTACGGGGGCGCGACCGCTCTCGATTTCGCGCTGGTCGGGGATGAGAAAGGTCAGTCTCAGGTAGTTCCGGAAGCCGGGACGTTTGCTCTTGGTTCCTTAGCGCTGGCGGCCCTCTGCGCCTCGAGAAACCTGTCCAAGCCGAAAGTTCAGTAGCGCGGTTTCCATCGCCGCCACCCGTAAGCATGGCAAACAAGCCGGCATCCAACCCGGCGCGATGGAACAAGCCGACCAATGGCTAAACATCGGCTTCAACGTCATCAGCTGGAGCGCAGACTCGGCAGTCTACCGGGGCGCCATGCAAACCGCCATCGGTAACCTGCGCCAACGGATCGGGCAGAAGTAGCGGACTTCCGGCGCTAGACTAAAGCCAGAAAGGTTTGTACCCGTGCAAGGTTCTGGGCTCATCGTCTCCAACCCGAAGGTCATGACCGGCAAACCCGTCATCCGCGGCACACGGATCACCGTGGAGTTGATTTTGGAGAAGTTCGCCGCCGGTCAAACTGAAGAACAGATTCTCCTAGCTCATCCCCACATCACACGGGAGGGGATTCGAGCCGCTCTCGCTTTCGCGGCCGAAGCCCTCCAGGCGTCGGTCGTCTATCCAGTTGAACGCGTCGCGTCGTGAGATTCGTGGCGGACGAGAGCGTTGAAGGGCCAACGGTAGCCGCTCTCCGAGCCGCCAATTTCTCCGTCCTCTTTGTTGCGGAGACCTCGCCAGGAATCGAGGACATGGAAGTGCTGGATCTTGCCCGTCGCGAACAAGCTCTTCTACTAACCGCCGACAAGGACTTCGGTGAACTTGTCTTCCGCAACCGTCAGCCGCACTCTGGCGTGCTACTAATCCGGTCATCCGGAGAGGATGCAGACGAGAACGCCGCGACCGTCCTCGCCGCGATTCGCCAACACGGGCCGCAACTACAGAACAGGTTCTCCGTTCTCGTCGGCGGCTTCTTGCGAATTCGATTCGAGTCGTAGTTTTTTGGGCGTTGCTACTGTAAGTGGAGATGCAAACAGCAGCGCAGAGCGGCGTACAACGCCTCTATCACTATGAAGGCTTCAATCCGGAATATCTGCGAGACACGCTGACGAATCAGCGGGTTCATCTGTCGAATCCTCAAAACTTCAACGATCTATGGGATTGCAACCCCTATTTCCAGATTGACGTGGAGGATCCGGAGAGCCGCCGGAAGTGGGGTGAGCGCCTGTATGGCTACGTCCCTGCAAGTGTTCGGGCTGAGTTGGAGACCAAAGGTAAATGGTATGAGGAGAAGGAGTTCCTTAGTGCCGTGAAATCTGCCGTGACGAGCATGGCTCAACAGAGTAGCGGGTGGCGCATTTACTGCCTTGCAAAGCGTCGCGATTCAGCATTGATGTGGGCTCACTACGCACAGAAGCATCAGGGCATATGCCTGGAATTCGATGCCGGACATCAACAAGTCGGTCTCGCCTATCCCGTTCGGTATCAGGACAACTTTCCGCTGATTGAGATGGATGCTCTGGGAGATCCGCGAAGACTGATCAACGAAATGCTGCTGACGAAGTCGCGGGAATGGGCTTACGAGGAGGAATACCGCTTGCTGTGTCGGGATGACTTCAATCCGGCGTTCCCACTGCGCATAGCGGACAACTACCTTCAGCTCAAACCTGGTGCGTTAGCCGGGATCATCGCGGGCGTCAGAGCCGACGTGGCGGCAATTAAGGAGGTCATGACTCAGTCCGGGTGCGATATCCCCCTGAGGAGGGCCGTGCAAGTGCCAAATCAGTACCGTCTGGAGATCGTAGGATGACTGCCAGCGGAATGCGGAACTCCGTCCGCCGATTCGCGCTTGCGACTCACCGAGAACGCGTCGATTCACTCCGTGGCGTTATTTGAAACGCCTACAGTCACTTGACCGCCGCATCACTGCCCCCCGTGATTGTCGCTGTGAGTGTGCTCTTGCCCGAGCCATTCGGCCCGGCAACCAAAGTCAGAGTGGCCACACTACGTCTCGTTCGGTGCCAGTTCTCGCAGTACGATACGGTGTGATTCCCGCGGTTGTGTAGAGTCCAAGCGGATTTCGAAGCGCTTGCCGTCCGGCCATTCCTCGACGAAACGTCCGGCAGCGTCGAGGAAGACGACCGCGTGACCCGCAGCCAAAGGCGGCTTGGCGGGCGCGCCAACCAGCCTGTGATGCAGCCTCGATAAAGTCGTTGGTGAGGATGCTGGCGTGGACCATCTTTTTCAGTATCCCGTATTCGGGCCAGTAGTTGGAGATCTACTGCCTTGACCAAACTCTGGATTGCTGCAGTGTCTTTCTTTGCGATGAGCCGCCGGAGACCGGCGAGCAGATCCACCCAGGCACTTGCCCCCATCACACCCCTACCCCGCCAACATCCCCCACGCCGCCAACCACTTATCTCCCGCCATCCATGCACCACGCGCCACCGCCTGCTACTCCAGAGTCAGCTATCGCGGAGAGGAGAATGTCTCACTTTGTCTCACCTTGTCGCGGAATCGGGGAAAAAAACGGAAGGGCCGGTTCTCAAGCCACTCTCAGAGCCCGCGCCACCAAGCGGCTCCCCGGATGGATGACGGCCACCGGACCGGGCGGGAAGAGCGTCCCAGGCCCCCATCCTACCGATCCATTGATTGAGAGGTCAGGGTCACCAGCTGAACGTCACCGGCAGGGTGAGCAGCCGTTGCAACATGGCATCGCCGCTGGCGGCCACACGCACGCGGCAGAGGATGTTCGCCGAAGTGATGTTCTGCTGGCGCAGAACTTCTCGCGAGGGCGCATTGATGTAGGCGTTGATCTGATCCGACCATTGGAAGACCGACGATTCGTCCGCGCCTTTCATTTGCACGCGGGAATCGTCCGGCAGCTGGATGATCCAGCGGCAAATCAGGTTATGACCGGGCGGAAGCGGACGCACTTCAAAATGCGGACCGTTCGCGGATCCCGGCGTCGTACCGGAAATATCGATCGGACCGGTTCCGCTCAAGGGCGCGATGTGGAGGCCGCCATTGAGAATCGCTTCATACCCGGCCAACCCGCGGTTGAACGAGCCGGCGGTGGTCTCGAACGTCGCGTCGGGCGAATCCATCAGCGGCCCGCCGGTCACGGCGGGTGTAACGGAAGAGAAGTCCGCCGGCCAGGCACCTCCCGCGGGGAGGCTGAGCGGGCGGAAGCCGCCGTTCTTCTGGAATGTGTAGCCCTGGAATTTGGTCAGCGACCGCGCGGAATCCCAAACATCACAAGCCGTCTCCACGTGGGCGCGGTCGAAACTGCGAGCCGCCATATAGAAAGCGATCAGATTCGACGGCAGGTCTTCTTCGGAGAATGACGACTCGCCAATCGAATCCGTCCAGCTCTGGAGCGCCTCAAACCCCATGGATTGCAGCATGAACATTCGTAGCGACACGCTCAGCACCTCATCTGCGGAGAGCGGCCGTTTGATGTGGCCGATCGGTGTGACGCCGCTGAGCAAGGTGCCGAGATAGGGCACGCGGGCCGTCATCTGAGGCGCGTTCACCCGTTCCGGGCTGGATGAACCGCTGGCGGCCATGGAAGCGGAGGCGGCTCGGACCGAGGCGATGAGGCGGCTGGTCATGCCGGTGTCGGCATGGCTCCAATCGATCCAACCGCAATTGGTGGAGTAAGAATACCGGGGCGGCGACGCATTGACCCCGGACTCATCAGGAACTCGATGAAGTGCAGCATCGCCGGCGTGCCGGGTGGCATGGACCAGCTCATGGGCGAGAACCTGGTGGTGTTGCGCGGAGCCGGGCACGAGACGATCCGACATCACGATGTCGTGCCCGTACGTAAAGGCCAGCGCTGAAACACTGCGGGCGGAAGCATTCGCGTCCGCGCCGCTGTGGACGCGGACCTGGCTGAGGTCGTAGCCCAGCAGCGGCTCGAACGATTCCCGTTCAGCGAGCGAAAGCGGTTGACCGCCGGAGCGGGTGGCTTGTTCGACCACGGCACCGGAGACCTGCTTCCCTTTCCCGCCCGCTCGGCAGCGGGGGCAAGTTCCGTGGCAGGCGCACGGAGCCCCTCGGGGCGCCGCTTCGGGCCTGCCGGTCAACCGATGGGACAAGTGACTGGCTTCCCGCTCAGTGGCGCCGTGAGGATCGCTGACCGTCAGCCGTTGTCCCGCCCTGGGGGCTGGTGCGGCGGGGGTTCGCAAGGCCATACGCGGCCACAGAGTCCCCGATAGGGAAGAGGTCTGTGCCCGCGAACCCGCCTGGGGGCTTGGTGCGCCAAGCGGGCGGGCAGCGGCGCGGGCGGGCTCGGCCAACTTTTTATTCGCGCTCCGGCCGCGGCCGGCGGAGCCTTGGAGCGGCGATTTAGATGACGCTGGGCTCGCCTCGCGCATGATGGATTACCCGAGCACCTCGGCCAGAATCAACTCGCTGGCACCATCGGTCAACTGGTTCCTCAGCGACACCGGCAAGGCGGCCGAGTCGAGATCAAACTGCGGCGCTCCGGTGGCATCACGGACAATGAGCCCCAGTTGCACCAGGCCGCCCACGAGAGCTTTGGCCCGACGCTCCGCACCCGCCTCGACGGCTGCACCGGGAGTCCCGATGGCCACGCGGCGCACGCGGGCTCTGAGTTCCGGTGGAAGGTCGGGGAGCGGGCCATCGAGCGTGGAATCCGCGGTGAACTTCACGAGGAAGGTCCGCGTGGGAAACAGATCAGCCAAGCGACCCGAAGCGGCAAAGGACGCGGTGTCCGCTTTGACGAACATCAGCCGCGCGGCTCGACCGACGGGCCGAACAGGCGCGGGCGTGGTGGACGGGATCACGGGCGGCGTCACCGGTACAACTGGTGTCGCTGGTCCGGCTGGCGCTGGTGTAACTGGTGCCACCGGCGTAGCGGGTGTGGTGGTGGGTGTAGCGGGTGGCGCGGGAGGCCTCACGGGGGTCGTCGACGGCGTCGCGGGAGCCGATGGCGGTTGCGCGGGAACGACGTCCGGACGGACGGGAGGGACGCGGTCGCCCGGAATGCCCGGAAGCGTGGTGTTGCCCGGATTGGCGGGCACCGGCTGTTCGGGGGCGGTGGGCGTCCTGGCGGGCTCGACCGTTTGGATCAGGACGAGCACCACGGACTGGATGTCGGCCTCCAAGGCCCTCAACCCTGTGCTAATGATCGGGTTGGTCTGATTGGAGCCGAACGCCGGCATGGTGGCCCTGAAGCGATCGACGGCCAGGGCGGGAATGGTGGCGGGGGTATCACGATAGACCACCGAGGCCAGCCGGGGTTTTCCGACCCCCATCGCCAGCCACTTGTCAGCCAGTGCCTTGAACTCGTTTGCTTCCGGGATGGCGGTACCGGACTCAAAACGCAGGTCGGCCAGCAGAACGCCCTGGAACTTCTCTTCGATGGCGGTCCACTGCCCCGCCGCCACCAGGTCACGGACGCCATCAAACAGGTCCTTGTTGGTAAACGAGTAGATGCGCTCACGGTCGAAGGTCTTGGCCACCGGGGTAACGGTGAGAATGAAAATGCTGCCGTCGGTACCGGTGACCGCCAGGGGAGCCCCCGGCAAATCTTCTGAAATCGCGTTCGCGATGGGGACGGATAGCGGAGCCAGCGCGGCCACGGTGGCCGCCAGACGGGCGTTGCCCAGGGCCGGACCTTCGTCCTCCGCGGCGCCGCGTGATCCGATGGCCGAATACAGAATCTGCTTGCCGGGCTTAACCAGCGCCCAGCTGGCCCGGACAGCGTCATCGTCGGAGGCCAGCTGCGCCGAGCCGCCCTCAAAGATGATCTGCCCGGCGGATTCGAAGCCTACCTTGGCGAGTTCCGGAGCCGCAGTCTGCAAGAGGCTGCGGATGCGCTTGGCTAGGTCGAGCGAATCAGCAGTAAGCTCCAGTTGGTAGATCTGATACTGCCGTCGCGGCGGGGCTTGTGGCTTGGGCGCATCCTGGCCGCAGTCCTTC
>JBIKMK010000163.1:0-7816 GCA_044359315.1 Bryobacteraceae bacterium
CGAGGTTCGGGCTTGGCATCAAGCGCGGCGAGACTAATCTGGTCAACTGAAGCCTTCAGTGCATTTCAGGGACTGCCGCCGAGCATCGGCACCGAAGTTCTGCGCCGCATCGAGTTGCTGGCCATTTACCCGCGCATGTATCAGGTTGAGCCGAATGGCCGCTGGGCTGGACTGCGGCGCTTCTTTGTGCGGGACCGGGTAGTCTACTACTCGTATTGGGATCCCGACCACACGGTTTACGTCGAAGCTATTCGCCCGGCACGTAGTGAAGAGCGTTCTTCTGGCGGTGGGTAGCCTTACTTCCGCACCACAAACACCGCCACCTCCGCCCGCAGGTTGGGCATCGCGGAGACGTGGCTGGAACCGGCCAGGAAGATGCGGTGCTCCACGGTCCACTTTTCGGCGGCACAAAGCGCCTCAAAATCCAGCACCGTCAGCACGTGGATGTTGGGCGATTCATACCACTTGAAAGGGAACAGGCTGGTGCTGGGGGCATGGCCGGTGGTTAGCAGTGAGAGCCGCACGGCCCAGTGGCCGAAGTTGGGGAAGCCCACCACCATGCGGCGTCCCACGCGCAGCATCTCGCGCAGGATGGTCACCGGATTGGCCACCTGTTGCAATGTCTGCGACAGGATCACGTAGTCAAAGGCAGAATCCGGGTAGTCTGAAAGACTTTGCGCCATGTCGCCCTGGTAGACGCTGGCCCCGCGGGCGATCGCTTTCTGCACCAGTGTGCGGTCAATCTCCACGCCCCGGGCATCACAGTCCTTGTTTTCCTTCAGCCACGCCAGCAGCGCGCCATCGCCGCAGCCCAGATCCAGTACGCGGGACTTGGGCTCGATGATGTTGCCAATGGTGGTGTAGTCCCGCCGCTCCAGCACCTCGCGGACGGTACTCAACGCGTCACCCGCTGATAGGTGGAATTCAGAAAGCCCCGCACCAGTTCTGTTTGCTCTTCCACTTCCAACAGGAACGCGTCGTGGCCATATTGTGAGGAGAGCTCGCAGTAGGCTACATCGCGGTTGCGGCTGCGGAGCGCGCGGACGATCTCTTCGGATTGATAGGGCGGGTACAGCCAGTCCGAGCTGAAGCTGACCAGCAGAAACCGGGCTTCGGCTCGTTCCAGCGCCGCCGGCAGCGACCCGCGGCCATACGACAAATCGAAGTAGTCCATCGCTTTGGTGATGTAGAGGTAAGAGTTGGCGTCAAAGCGGTCCACAAACTGGCTGCCGCGATACCGCAGGTAGCTTTCCACTTCAAACTCCGCCGAGAAGTCAAAGCCCGCGGCCTCGCGCGTCAAGGCTTCGCGGCCATTCAAGCGCCGCCCAAACTTCTCCTTCATCGACGAATCACTCATGTAGGTGATGTGGCCCACCATGCGCGCCACGGCGAGGCCGCGGGCGGGAGGCCGCTGGAGGTAGTAGCTGCCGCGATCCCAATCCGGGTCGGCCATGATGGCTTGACGGCCCACTTCGTTGAAGGCGATCTGTTGCGCGCTGTGGCGGTGCGTGGTCGCAATCGGGATCACCGCCGCCACCATCTCCGGATACGCCACGGACCATTCCAGCGCCTGCATGCCGCCCATCGATCCACCGGCCACGGCCAGCAGGCGCGGGATGCCGATCCGGTCGATCAGCATTTTCTGCAACCGCACAATGTCCGGCACGGTGATCACCGGGAAGGTCATGGCGAAGGGTTGCCCAGTGGCCGGGTCGATCGACGAAGGACCCGTCGTGCCCGCACAGCCGCCCAGGATGTTGGAGCAGATGACGCAATAGCGGTCCGTGTCAAACGCCTTGCCAGGGCCAATCATGTTGTCCCACCAGCCTGGCCGTCCGGTCACGCGGTGGATTCCGGCGGCGTGGGCGTCGCCGGAGAAGGCGTGCGTGATCAGAATGGCATTGGAACGGTTGGCATTGAGCTCACCGTAGGTCTCAAAAGCGATATCGACAGGCGTCAACACAGAGCCGCAATCAAGCGGCAGCGCCGCAAAGCGTTCAATCTGAGTCTCCACCATTTGGGCGTTGGCAATCATGGGCGAATAATCTTTCATGATAGCGTCGCCTGCTCCTGAGCGACTGAAAGCCCAAGGTTCGGGCGGAACTGATGCGCTACCATGCTGATCAATGGAGACGGTGCTGGAGCTAAGGGGCGTTTCAAAGGACTTCGGCGGAGAGCCCGCCGTGGATGCCGTGACGCTCGCCATCCAGCGAGGAGAGCTTCACTCCCTGTGCGGACCTTCCGGCTGCGGCAAGACCACGTTACTGCGACTGGTGGCGGGCTTTGAGATGCCATCCGCCGGCGAGATCTTTCTCAACGGCCGGCTGATCAATCATGAGCCGCCCTACCGCCGCAACGTCACCACGGTCTTTCAGAACTACGCGCTGTTCCCGCACATGACCGTCCAGGCCAACATCGAGTTCGGCCTGAAGCAGAAGGGCATCCGCGATCTGGCCGAACCCGTCCGCCGGGCGCTGGACCTGGTGCAGTTAACCGGCCTGGAGCATCGCCGGCCGGACCAGCTATCGGGCGGCCAGCGGCAGCGCGTGGCGATTGCGCGCTCCCTGGCGCTGGAACCCGACGTGCTGCTGCTGGATGAGCCGCTGTCGGCGCTGGACCCCAACCTCCGCAAACAGGTCCGGCAGGAGCTGAAAGCACTGCAGCGCCGCGTGGGCATTACCTTTCTGATGGTGACGCATGACCAGGAGGAAGCGCTCTCACTGTCGGACCGCATCACCGTGCTCGACCGTGGCCGCCTGCAGCAGACCGGCGCGCCGCAGCAGATCTATCTGCGTCCGGCGAACCGCTTTGTGGCCGATTTTCTGGGCACAGTCAACTGGATTGACGGCATAGGGGTTCGCCCGGAGGCGACGCGGATCACCGTGGACCGGCCGCAAAATGGAGCGCGCGTCCACGCCGGGCGGATCGCCACCTCGACATTTCTTGGCGATTGCATCCAGTTGGAGACGCTTTTGGACTCTGGCGAAAGGTTGACGGCGCAGGTTTCGCGGATGAATGGCACGTTCCAGTCCGGCGACCCTGTCCATGTCTGGTGGCATCCTGGCGATGAGATCACGCTCTAGGTCCGATGCGGGCGCGGCGGCGTTCCTGGCCCCGTCCGTGCTGCTCCAGGCGCTGCTGTTCCTGTGTCCGTTGGCGATCATCGCGGGTTACTCGCTGCTGTCACGCGGGGCTTATGGCGGCGTAGAACTCCCCGTGACCCTGGAGAACTACCAGCGGCTGTTCGATCCGCTCTACGGCACCATCTTGTTGCGTTCAGTGTGGCTGGCGGCCGTTTCGACGCTGCTGTGTCTGGTGCTGGGCTTCCCGTTGGCGCTGTTTATTGCACGCTCCGGCCGGCGCAAGGGGCTGTATCTGCAACTGGTGATCCTCCCATTCTGGACCAGCTTCCTCATCCGCACCTATGCCTGGATCTTCCTGCTGCGCGACACGGGACTGGTGAACACCGTCCTGGCCGCGGCGGGATTGATTACGCAGCCACTGCCCTTGCTCTACAACGATGCGGCGGTGGTGCTGGGGCTGGTCTATGGGTATCTGCCCTTTATGGTGCTGCCGCTCTATGCCACCATCGAGCGGCTGGACCCGTCGTTGCTGGAAGCCGCGGCGGATCTGGGTGCGACGCCGTTGAAAACTTTGTGGAGTGTGGTGCTGCCGCTGTGCCGGCCCGGCATTGTGGCCGGGGTGGTGCTGGTCTTCATCCCCTGCCTGGGCGCGTATCTCACGCCGGACCTGATGGGCGGCGGCAAGACCATCATGATCGGCAATCTGGTGCAGAACCAGTTCACGACGGCGCGCGATTGGCCCTTCGGCGCGGCCCTTTCGCTGGCCTTGATGGCCTTGGTGATGGCGCTGCTGATCGCGATGTCCCGGCGCCGTGGCGGCCCTCAGGCGGAGGAGTTGCTGTGAGCCGCCTGCTGGGCTTCTATGCGCTGGCGGCTTACGCCTTTCTCCACTTGCCGCTGGTGGTGTTGGGCGTGTTCAGCTTCAACCGCTCGCGGTTCACCCAGTGGGAAGGTTGGTCGCTGAAGTGGTATCAGGCGATGGCGGCGGATTCCGCCTTGCTGGAGGCGGCGGCCAACAGCGTTCTCATCGCGCTGTGTGCCACCTTCATCGCTACCGTTGCGGGTACGCTTTGCGCCTACGGTTTATGGAAGCGGCGCTTGCCGTGGCTGTCGGGGTCACTCTATCTGTCGCTGGTGAGCCCGGAAATTGTGACGGGCGTGGCGTTGCTGGCGTTCTACCAATGGGTGTTCCGCTTTCTCGATGTGCAACTGGGCATGCATACGGTGGTGCTGGCGCATGTCTCGTTCTCGCTGGCCTATGTGGTGGTGGTGGTGCTTTCCCGCCTGCGCACGCTGGATCCGGTGCTGGAAGAAGCCGCCCTGGACTTGGGCGCTTCACCGTGGGGGGCCTTCTATCGCGTGACGCTGCCGCAGTTGGTGCCGGGCATAGCCGCCGCCGCGTTGCTGGTCTTTACGCTTTCTTTTGACGACTACGTGATTACATCGCTAGTGGCGGGTGTCGATTCCGAGACCCTGCCGATGCTGATCTATTCCACCGCACGGCGCGGTGCCAGCCCCGTGCTGAATGCCATCTCGACGGTGCTGGTGGTGGGCCTGGGCGGCCTGATTCTTGCGGCGGAGCGTCTTCGCGATGCCTAGTGTATTCAGCCGCCGAACCTTTCTGGCCGCTTCCGCCGGAGCCGCTGCTTGTGCCCGAGACCCCCGGCCGCGGCTGAACGTCTTCAACTGGTCCGACTACATCGCTCCGGAAGTAATCCCCAACTTCGAGCGCGAGTTCGGCGTCCGCGTGCGCTATGGCGTCTATGAAGTCACCGAAGAGATGGTGGCGCGCGTCTGGAGCGGTAACTCCGGCTGGGATGTTGTATTTCCCTCGAACTCCTTTGTCGAGCCGTTGCGTCAGGCTGGTCTGCTGGCACGGCTGGATCACGGCCGGTTGCCAGGATTAGTCAACCTGGAGCCCGCCTTTCAGTCGCCCCAGTGGGACCGCGGGCTGGACTGGTCCGTGCCGTACATGTGGGGGGCCACGGGAATCGTTTATCAACGCTTCCTCGACCCGGCGCCGCGCGCCTGGCGCGACCTGTGGTCGGCACCGCTGAAGGGGCGGATGACGATGCTGGATGATCCGGCGGAGGTGTTGGGCGCGTGCCTGAAGAAGCTGGGCTATTCGGTTAATGCGACGTCACCCCCGGAATTGGCGGCGGCCAAGCAGGAGGCGGTGGCGCAGAAGGCAGTGCTGCGAGCCTATCTCAATGCTGAAGTGCGGGACCAGTTGATTGCCGGGGACCTGCTGGCGGCGCAGGCCTGGCGGTTGACCGCCCAGCAGGCGATCGATGGCGCGCCGGAGCGCCTCCAGTTCGTGTTTCCGGAAGAAGGCTTTCCCATCTACGCTGATTGCGCCTGCATTTTGCGCGAATCCAAGCGCCCCGAACTGGCGCACGAGTTTTTGAACTACCTGCTGCGTCCGGAAGTGGCGGCGGCGACAGCTGTTGCCATGAAGACCTCCACCTGCAACGGCGCGGCGCGGCCCTTGCTGCCTCTGGCGATCCGCGATTCGCCCATCTACTATCCACCGGCGGAGGTGCTGGCGCGCGGGGAATGGTTCACGCCCGTTCCCGCCGCCGCCCAACGTCTGCGGGACCGGCTGTGGACGGAGATCAAGTCGGCATGACCCAAGCGGGTCGGCTGAGCTAACCTCGGCATAGGTGGATGCTCTTGTTGCGGTCTCAATTTTTGCGGTCGGTCTGCTGCTGGGCTTTGGGCTGGCTTGGCTGCTGACGCGCCAATCGAAGGCGGAATCAGGCCTGGAACAGTCGCGCTTGCGGGAGGCCTTTGAAGCGTTGGCCGCGCAGGCGTTGCGCGGGAACACGCAGTCATTTCTTGATCTGGCCAAGGGCGAACTGGAACAGAAGCGGCAAGCGGTGGATGCGTTGGTGAAGCCGCTGCAGGATTCGCTGGCGCAGTTCGGTCAACAGATCCAATCGATCGAGCGGCAGCGCGCCGACGCTTATGGCGGGTTGCGCCAGCAGGTGACTTCGCTGGTCGAAGCGCATCACGCGCTCAGCAAGCAGACGACGACGCTGGCCCAAGCGCTAAAGGCTCCGCAGGTGCGCGGGCGTTGGGGCGAGATCCAGTTGCGCCGCGTGGTGGAACTGGCCGGGATGCTCGCCTACTGCGACTTTGAGGAACAGGCGCAAGCGGGCGACAGCCGGCTGCGGCCGGACTTGATCGTGAAACTGCCCAATCAGCGGGTGATCGTGGTCGATGCCAAGGCTCCGTTGAATGCGTATCTGGAGGCGATTGAAGCCACCGACGACGCCACGCGCAACGCCCGGTTGACCGATCACGCGGCGCGCGTCAGAGCGCATATCCGGGCGCTGGGCGGCAAAGACTACGGCGGCCGGATTCGTGATGCGGCGGAGTTTGTGGTCTGCTTTATGCCCGGCGAAGTCTTCTTAAGCGCCGCCTTGGAGCAGGACCCCTCTCTGCTGGAATTCGGTGTCGATCAAGGCGTGCTGCTGGCCACGCCCACAACGCTGATCTCGCTCTTGAAGGCCGTGGCTTACGGCTGGAATTCGGAGAAGGTAGCCGAAGGTGCGCGCCAAATCCAGGATCTCGGCAAGGAGCTGCACGAACGGCTGGGCACCTTTGTCGGCCACATCGAGAAACTGGGCAGCAATCTGGCGACGGCGGTGAAGAGCTACAACGCTGCCGTCGGATCACTGGAATCCCGCGTATTGCCGAGTGCCCGCAAATTCGAGGAGTTGGGCGCGGCCAGTGCGAAGCCCTTGCCCGAGCTGGAGCGCGTTGAAGTGGAACCGCGTGACGCACGGCAGCCGGGCCTGTTCTAAGGTATCGCTTTGACTTTCGAACGGTGACTGGCCCAGCCCCATGCGTCAGCTTGGGGCTTGTTCACTCACCCGAAGATAGCCCCAAGCTCACGCATGGGGCTAGGCTGCGGGGCCGGACCAGCCTAGGGGAATTTCGAGAATCGCTCTAGCTCAGCGGAGCGTCTTTGGCCACCGGCCGCGAATGGCGGGGCGGGGTGCGGCGCTGTTCGTGCTTCTGAAACAGCGGAACCAGCTTCGTCTCAATCCATTGAAACGCCGCCGCCAGGCCTTCGCGCTGGTACAAGCGGCCCAGTTCGGCCTCCACCGCCGTCGGCTCACCCATCGCGCTTAAGAACTGATTCGAGGTCATGCGGGTAAACTTCTCGCCATCCATCCGGCCGTCCTCGCGCAGGATACGCTCCCGCGCAAAAAGCGCCAGCACGGCATCGCCCACCCAGGCTTCTTCCAGCAGCTGTTTGCGCCGCTCGCTCACATGTACATTCCGCCGTTGACGTTCAGGACGGCTCCGGTGACGTAGCCCGCTTCTTCGCTGGCCAAAAACTTCACCGCGGCGGCGATGTCTTCCGCTTTGCCAAAGCGCTTCAACGGGATCACGCCCAGCATCTTCTCTTTCACTTCGTCCGGCAGGACAGCCGTCATGTCGGTGTCGACAAAGCCTGGTGTCACGCAGTTGACGGTGATGTTCCGCGAGCCCAGTTCCTGCGCCAGCGTCTTGGTGACGCCGATCAGGCCTGCTTTCGAGGCCACATAGTTTGCTTGCCCCGCATTGCCCATCTGGCCCACCACGCTAGCAATGTTGATGATGCGGCCCCAACGCTCCTTCATCATGCCGGGCATCGCCTGCTGGCAGCAGAAGAAGGCGCCGGAGAGGTTCGTGTTCAGCACCGCATCCCAATCTTCACGCTTCATGCGCATCGAGAGGCC